>JBGCDR010000461.1:0-5648 GCA_045105515.1 Oligoflexales bacterium | reverse complement strand
TTCAAATGGCAAGTAAAGTTAGGTCAACTCAAGGATTATCTTTGCACATCTTCGGTAGACTAGCTGCTGGAATGCTGATGAGAATTTTACCAAGTGCCTAAATCGGCCTATACCAGGAGTTTCAACTGTTGATTGGCATTGGTGTAATTTTTAACGTTCATTCAAGCCTTTTTTTGAAATATAGATTCATCTTCGTTTTAGTCATTTAAATTGATTAGTCAAGAATTTTAAGTGAAAGTAATATATGAATAAAGAACTTGCTTGGTACAAAATGTGATTAGAGAAAAAACCATGTTTAGAGCAAAGTGTATAATATTTGTTACAATATCATTGCTTGTTATTTATGGATGTTCATATCCTTACAGTGTTTTGGCATTGGGATTGAAGACAGACATAATAACACAACAAAACCAATTAGTGGAGGCAGTGATAAATTCTAGTAATTCGAATGAATTGCGAGATCAAATTGAAAAAATTATTCGCAATTCCAGCTCATCTGGAGGGGACTTGCATGCGGTTTTTACTCGCCCTTTTACCGAAGAAAAAGCCGCTTTTTATGGCTTGACCATTGTCCAAATTCTGTTTGTTTGTATGTCTGAGCCTGGGACGCTATATAAGTTTTTTTCTTTACAGAAATATGGGGTATATTTGATTAGCGCTGATACCTTCTTCAACAAACAGGTTTTAGATTCTCTTTGGATCCTTATCGGTGAGTCAAAATTAAGTGATAAAGAATTGAGTGAATTTTTTGAAGTAGTGTTTGATAGTCAATTGCCAGAATTTAACAGCAAATTTAAATTTAGAAATGAATTGTTAAAACGATTTAACTATGAAGCTATTTTTTCTTTGATTAGAAATGACAAAATAGGTGCATGCTTAAGTCTAATGAACTGTCTATTCAAACGAGGTTCAAAGCTTGCGACATCGATTTTGACAAGCATTAAAAAAGATTACCCTAGTTTGAAGAGGAAGGAAAAAGTTTTTGATTATAGGTATTTAGTTGAATCAATAGTGCAGCAAATGAGTCAAACTAAAAAAGAGATTTTACAGATAAAATTGCACGATGTTCCCGGTTTTGAAAGATATTTGAGAGATTTTCTGGGTTATGATCCTTTTGAAATGATAACTCGTCAAAAGATTAAGTCAATTTATAACGGACCATTTTTAGGTATTAAACATCAGCTCCTTTACTACCAGGGTCTAGGGGTCATTCGTAACCGAATTATACAGATTTTAGGCACGGAGTTAAGAAAGCAAATTGTTCAAGAAGATGCAAGAATTCTCTATCGATCCATTTTGAACTGGAATTTTGGATCAAGGGAACAAAATTCTGAGTTTAAATCACATGGGATGTTTAGGCAGCTTCTTTTTTTAGAGGATGAAGAAAAGTCATTGATAGAAACTAGCCTTAGGCTAAGTCAATGGGACTTTTTTATTATGATTTTAGCTACCATTGATCACATTGAAATAACTGAAAATAAAAGTTTTACTACCTTGCTCCATAGGGTTGTATTGTGGGCAAAAGAATACGAGGATCAAAAAATGGTTTCCCCTTTTCTTAGCTATTTATTCGCTGTAAACAGTTCCAGATCTAAGTATTATATAAAGTTTTTATATAATAAAGATTTAAATGGTTATACTCCTCTAGAGTTAGCTAAAGAGTTAGGGTACAAGGAGTGTGAGAATTATATAACAGCGATTCTTAATACGATGAGTGCCGAGCAGGGGTTTCTAATACCTAGCAAGCTTACTTTAGATTCTTGGATGGTTGATTTTATCGCAAGCTACTGTAAGTATGAATGGTCTAATAAAAATATTAAATGGCATAAATTTGAGCTTGTTTTGAACGGACGTTTTCGCGAGTTTCAGACCTGTGTGCAGCACTATTCTCGCAGCTATTCTCAGCCTTTAACATTGCCAACCCAAATGGCATATTACAAACTATATTTTGTTGAGCTAGTATCTGTGCTCAAGAAAACTCAGCCGCATCTTTTAAAAGATATTGATTATTTATATCAACTAATCTGTTCAGATTACCTTTTAGAATTTAGTCGCTTTCAAGAAAACCAAATAAAGAAAATCTTAAATGAAGCGGCATCCTAGCCACCCGCCTAATATTTGCCATAGAAAAATTTCGAATTGTGATTATTATTTCTAATAAACCTAATTGTAAAAAGGAATTCTTTATGGCGAATAAATTATCTATTAATCAGGAAAGAGCAAGGTATATTAATTCGCGCTTAACCCTTGGCAAACCCTACACTTGCAACGATAAGAAGATTGATAAAGTAGAGCTTGAAAAGGGTAGCGCATTTCTCAAGTTTGACGATGAAACTAAGGTACCGGTCAGTTTTAAAGATCTGAAATTGCTCCATCAAGATACAAAAATAGAAATTGAACTGTGATCTTGAGCTTATTAATTGCCAAATAAGTTTATAGCAGAGACTTTTTTCCAGATTTCATCACTGATGAGCTTTTGTCCATTTTTATTTGGATGCAGGCAATCTGCAGCAAGATAAGGAGCCCAGTCTGCATGTGCCACGGTACTGACTAGGTCTATCTTCTTAGGGTTTCCATTGGCAAGTCCAGCCTGTTTAAAATCTGAAATTTCTTTCGCCAAAATCTGGTTCATTTTTTGAACTTTTCGCCTATGCATTTGTACATTCTGTCCTGTTTGTCCTGGACTTAATCCATGGCGTTTTCCAAAGCCAATGCGATCATAAACATCACTACAATAATGGGCTTCAAGTAATACTCCGGAAGGTATTGCAAGTTGATCCTGGTTAGTAAGTATCCCTACCATGTCTACCAATTCGGTGACTACGATATGGGTGTCAGGAAAACGGCTGCTGGTTTCAGATAAAAGGTTTTTCACGCTAGCCTGAAAATTTGGCAGTGTTTCTTCAAACATAAAATCCATGCCATTGTAGCTGATAAAGACTGCTTGCGGTTTGATATGATATGGATTTTTTTTGTAGAATTGGTCGATTTTTTCTATTGCAAGGGTGGATGTTGTGAATGACGCAGCAAGAAAACTAGCATTTAAGACTTTGGTTTTGCGACCAGTGTGCTCTTCAATTCTGACTGGAAGAGAGTAATCTTGGTTTCCAGCTATTCCTGAAAGAGATTCTCTAGCTACATGGCCAAATAATTTTTCGATATCTTGAATATGATCTCTGGCTCCCTGTAGAGGGCTGTATGTATGATCATAGCCAAAAATACGCTTGAGCAATACTGATTCAACCGAGGATAGGAATGCGCTCCAGTAGAATCCTGCTCCTGGTGAACCTAAGCTGGAGTCTGCCCAAACTCCTTTGGCAGCACTATCGCCTAAAGTGATAATAAAGATTGGATCTTCTTCGCCTTGAATTAGCTGAGGATCTGCCAGGGCAATCCCTTTTGCAAATACGAAAAACAAGACTGCCAACAGAAACTTTTTCATTGATAGCTCCTTTGATTCTAATTTGGTGTATTTTCAAATTTAGGTTTTATAAAAGCAATTTCTTGCTCTTATGGAAATACTTTTTTTAAATTCGTTAATTTTAGTAATGGTTGATCCGATATTTGAGGAACACATGGAGACAACTATGCTGACTACTAAGGAATCCTTGCAGCTCCTGGGCCAGTATTCATTGAGCCGTATCAAAGCGCAGGTAAAAGCGGTTGCATTGATTGTGTCATACCTCATTCTTTTTCAGGTATTTATCTTAGGCCTGCCTCTAGCCAATGCTGTCGAAATTTCCCTAGGTCTTAGCCTCGTTGTTATTGGCCTTGCTTTTTTCATGGAAGGGTTAATACTTGGGCTTATGCCCTTGGAGAGGTGATTGGCATCCGTTTGCCACAAAAATCGAATCAGTTGGTCTTGTTAGCTTTTGCGTTTGTTCTTGGCCTGGGGGCTACATTCGCAGAGCCTGCTATAGGAGTTTTAAAGCAGGCAGGCGCAAGCGTAAAGGCTTGGGAGGCTCCTCTACTTTATGTACTATTGAACCAAGAATCACAGCTGCTAGTAGCCGCAGTAGGCGGTGGTGTTGGTATTGCTGTCGCCCTTGGGATGATAAGATTTTTACATGGATGGTCTCTGAAGCCGTTTATCTATGTAATTATTTCTCTCGGCTTGATCTTGGTAATTTGGAGTTTTTTCGATCCAAACATGCTGCATCTTACTGGTCTTGCCTGGGACTGTGGTGCGGTTACCACAGGGCCCGTTACAGTGCCACTTGTACTCGCTCTTGGTATTGGAATTTCAAGGGTTTCAGGTCATGGTGGTGGAGGCTTTGGGGTTGTTACATTAGCTTCAGCATGTCCCATTCTTGCCGTTTCATTTTTAGGGCTTACTTTTTTAAATGGTGTGCCAGCTCCATCTTCTGAGCAGGATTTTTTCGATCAAAAAAACAGTAAAAGTGCTAGTATGTTTGCAAATGCAGACCAGCAGCTTGGATATATGTTGCAGAATGCAAGTTATCAGACTCAGCTACGATGGTTTGGAAATTCTGAAAAAAATTTAGTAAATAGTGTTATTAAAGCAATTCAGGACCCCAAAATTAGCGAACGAATGTTCCGGGGAACCACCGGGAAATCAGGAATATTAGCTTGGTTGCAGAAGGCCGCTCACCCCAAATTAAAAAATTTAGTAAATGAAAGCGGCGTTGAATTTGAAGCACTGTCCGACAGTCAAAAAAGCTCAATGACTGGTGATTTATTCACAAGAAATGCTCTTACAGCGGTTCAAGCCATTTTGCCTCTCACCATGTTACTCTTAATTGTTTTATGGGGTTTAATTCGCGATAGGCTTAGAAAAGCTGACGAAGTGTTTCTTGGGGTAGTATTTGCTGTAATAGGGATGAGTTTGTTTAATATTGGGATTGAGGCTGGTCTGGCAAAGATTGGTAGTCAAGTTGGAGGGCGTTTAGCATCGTCTTATCAGCAAATTTCATTACAAGATCAGCAAATTAAGATGAATGACTTTGATGCCTCAGTGGTGCTAAAAGCTGCTGGAATCCAGGGAAGAGAGGATTTTTTCATTTATCGCCAGGGAAATGATACCCATTTGGTACCTTATGACCCTAAGTTCCATGATGCTGGGGAAAAAAAGTATACATGGATTAAAACCCATGGGCCTCTATATGGTAAGGTCGACGGTTTTACCGGAATCCTAGTCGTTCTGTTATTCGCGTTTATAATGGGTTATGGAGCAACCCTAGCTGAGCCAGCTCTGAATGCTTTAGGAGATACTGTTGAGCGAATCACAGTAGGTGCATTTAAGAAAATACTTTTGATGCAATCAGTAGCTTTTGGAGTAGGTTTCGGTCTATCCCTAGGGATAGCTAAGATAATCTGGGAGTTACCTTTAGCAATTATTTTGGTCCCTCCATACCTAGTGCTCTTACTACTCACTCATAAGTCGACGGAAGAATTTGTCAATATTGCTTGGGATAGCGCAGGAGTAACAACGGGTCCAATTACGGTGCCGTTAGTCTTAGCTATGGGCATTGGGATTGGGGGGCAGAGTCAGGGCTGATTCAAATAAGATTTTTTCCAATTTTTCATTAAATAGGTCAGAAAAATTCTAAGCCGCAGTACCAAAAGTGACTAGATAAAAAAAATATAGGAAGAAAAAACTTAAAAAAAATGGCTCACTTTTATTAAAA
>JBGCDR010000460.1:0-5944 GCA_045105515.1 Oligoflexales bacterium | reverse complement strand
AATCGATATTATTGATAGAAGCACTCATCAGCTTCAATATTCTGCCACCCAACTTAATGGTCTTCCAGACAGTTGGAAAAGCTCTGGAGATCCATTCCAGGAGCGGCGTTACCTATCGAAAGTTAGAGTTAATGATCCTTCGGCATTTTTGAAGGTGCACAGCGCAGGCAACTTGAAAGAAGTGCAAAAAGTTCTAATGGAGATGCCGCCTGAATCGGTTTTAGCAGGCTTGGATGGTCTTCCTTCCCCGAAATATTCATTAGCTACGGAGCCACTGGATGCTTTGGAGTCGATTAATGAAGCTACAAAAATACTCTTTTCTATAGGCATTCAATGCAAAGATATTTCTATCAAGTCAGAACAAGTTGCGGTGACTTTTGATGATATTGAACAAGCAAACCAAAAATTCTCAATGGCTAAATGGCATATTAAACAAGCTACCAACAGGCATGTTATCTTCACCAAATCGACAGATGAAGCAAAGAAAAAGAAATATCTTCTTAGAAAATTACTGAAGAAAGGTCAAAGGATTAGACACTTTGATTTTGATGAGGCTTCAAACACTGCTGAAGCCTACGTTATCGGTATGACTAGAGATGAATTTGACTCTACAAAAATCCTTTTTGAATCAAATACTATGGTCAAATTATCGCTTAAGGGCGCAATGGTTTTATTCTAAAAATAATTAGAGGACTAAGATATGATTATTTCTAAGCCAAATATTATCACCGACAAAAAATCCACAAATGCAAAGAGAATATTTTATGAGAGTCATCCCGAAGAATGGGAAGCTGAATATGAACTATTTGAAAATGAGGATTGGGAAGGCCTTTTAAATTATAGGAAGAGACTTGCAGATGAACGAGTCGATAGTATCGTTAACCAGTGGCAACTAGCAGAAGCATATATTATCAACGGGTATTATAAAAAAGCCTATACTTTGCTAAGTCACTTGTATGAACTAGATCATAATAACTTTGATATTCAACATCACCTACTAGACGTATTGTATTTACAAGGTCTGTCAGAAAAAGATTTTAATTGGGTAAAAAATCCAAAAATTTTGCATCTTGATAACAATGTTTTTGAAATATGTGTAGAATTCCTTAAACCGAAAAGAAAACCTATAAAGTTTTCTGACATTTTTTCCCATCTGAGATCTGATTACACTTATATAACATTTAGAGATTACGATTTTTTTCTTGGTTTGCAGAATGACGATCGATTCGTAGTATCGGTGCAACATGAACTCTACTACGGCAATGCCGCCGTTAGCGTCGACCACAAAACAAAAGATGTAAAGCTACATTATTGCTGGTGCTGTCAGATAACTTTACCAAATAAAAGTTTCCCATTAAAAAATAACCTTAGAAATATCTGTAACAAGTGCTTATTCCTTAATAAGGAAGATATCCACTATAGGCAAGTGATCAGAAATATAAATCGTTTGATTACTTTCGATGGCCATATAGAGCCTAAGAATACCAAAGCGCTATCTAATTTTGCCATTCACAAAAACCCCAGAATTAAAGATTATGCAAATAAAATATTGGTTCAGGGAAAGGAAAAAGCTCTTCAGTACTCACTTCAGTCTAAGAATTTTAAAGATAGTTTTGACGAGCTGCCTTTCTAAACGACCCTCAGCCACTTCGCCCAATTGCATCGCCATTATCATTTTTCAGTATATATTCAAGGTGAATCTTTGCTAGATTTTGCATTCTCAAAGCACACTGTTTCAAATTGACTACGTTCCTGTATGACACATAGGAGTTCGAGCTTTTCATAATTGCTTCAACTTTAGCAAAAGAGGCTTTTGGATCGTTACTAAGCTGTTCTGAAATCAAGGTGTGGTACTTTAATTCCTCAAAACCTTGAAGTGATTCAAGGTTAGAAATTATGGCTGAAATGCTAGCAGCCAGTCTTAAAGTTTCATCATAAGCCAGACTAGGTAGCTTCTCAAGAATCATTGATTGCTTTTCAATCACAGCGGATCGTAGTTCTTCAATACTAACCACTTATTTCACAACCTCTTTTGATAAAGGACTGTAAATTGGAGAGTTTTTCTCGCATCTTTTCATCATAAGCCTTCTGTTCGCGCATTTTTTTCATGGCTTTCTTATGTTGTGCCTTGGCTGCAGCCTCCTCCTTGATAGAAGCCTTGATTCTCTCTTTTCGTTGTTCATAATTTTCATATTCAATTTCACTCACAAAAACTCCTTTACTGAGGATGAGCCAATTCATTCGATTTAGGTAAACTAGCGAGCACAGAGTTATCTTGTTGTCGTATAGCTTTCTCCAATGATCTAAGCTGAGACTGCATATACCTCATTTCAGCTAAAAGAACAGCACGTTCGTCTTGCCCCTGCTGAGCATGCTCCTCTGCTGCCTCCGAAGTCTCAACCTGCATGGAGTTTACGATGACTGCTATCATGAGGTTTAGCACAATAAAGGTTGTTACGACTATAAAAGGTACGAAAAATAATGTTGCCCATTGATATTGCTCCATAATAGGCCTTACAATTCCCATCGACCAGCTTTCAAGTGTCATAATTTGAAACAAAGTGTAAGAGCTTTTAAAAATAGTACCGAACCACTCGAAATGGGTTTTTCCAAATAGTGCAGTTGCCATAACCGCTGAAATGTAAAATATAAGGAATAAGATACCCCCCACTGCACCTAAGCCTGGTAAGGATGCTAGAAGCCCAGATACAACCTGCCTCAGCCTTGGAATTACACTGATAACTCTTAATGCTCGAAGTATCCTTAATGCCCTCAATACGGACAAAGGGCCTATGTTAGGTATTAGTGCCAACATCACGACCAATAAATCGAATACTCTCCATGAATCTTTTAAATAGGTATGCCTGTAAACAGCTATTTTTGTAATGATTTCTGTTGTAAAGAATGCTAAAAAGCAACGGTCGAGAACGCGACATATATAAAACCATTCTGAAAAGGGCGGTAAACTCACTTCAACGCCAAGCAGCAAAGAATTAAGAAATACCGCCAGTATCACTAGACGTTCGAAGGTTTGGCTTTGAGCAACTTTGATAAGCAATTTTGGCATGTTGTTTCCTCGTAAATGAAAATAGTTAAAACAGTGTTCAAGCTTGCTATAATCTTCTATGGCCATTTCATTTTGGAGCAAAATGATAATATTTGATATTTAGGGATAGGCATATAAGCTACCCAATTACAAGCAGTGCGTAGGTATAATGATTCCTGAAAATACACATAATAGCCTGCTCAGACGCAAGGTTGTTCATATCGATATGGATTGTTTTTATGCCGCTGTTGAAGCAAGAGATAACCCTAAACTAAAGGGCTTTCCGGTTGTGGTTGGAGGGCAACCCAATTCACGTGGAGTAGTTGCGACATGTTCTTACGAAGCTAGAAAATTTGGTGTTAAGTCTGCAATGGCTTGCTCTCTAGCTAAAAAACTATGCCCTGAGGCTATCTTTGTCAGTCCCAATTTTAAAAAGTATAAACATGTATCTTCACAGATTCGATCTATCTTTCAAAGGTACACAGATAAAATTGAGCCTATATCACTCGATGAAGCCTATCTCGACGTTACCGGGCATAAATTGTATGCTACAAAAATAGCGCAACTAATCTGTTCTAGTATTTATAAAGAACTTCAACTTACAGCTTCGGCTGGTGTAGCACCGAATAAGCTGATTGCAAAAATTGCCTCGGATATAAACAAGCCAAATGGTATCACGATTGTGAGGCCTCATGAAGCTGCTTCATTTATGGCACCATTGTTTCTAAGGAAGATCAATGGAATTGGTCCAGTGACAGAGAGGAAATTAGCGGCCTTAGAACTGGTTTATTGTAAAGATGTTCTTTCTAAAGAAGATGACTTTCTTGTTAAAAATCTTGGGAAACGCCTAGCCTACTGGATACTCATGCGCTGCCAAGGCATCGATGATAGAGAGATAGAACCTTCCCGCATTAGAAAGTCTTTGAGTTGTGAAGATACCTTTTCAAACGATATTATTAACAAGGAACTGATTTACTTTGAGCTATCACGTTTAGCTTCTAAGGTATCAAGTAGCTTACAGAAGAGTAAACTGGCTGGAAAAACCATTACTCTAAAAGTTAAATACTTTGACTTCAATCAAATAACCCGTAGCAGAACTATTGAACAGCCTTCAAATTGCCCTGAGCTAATAGCAAATATTTGTATTGACCTTGCCTCAAAAACTTATATCGGTAAAAAGCCAGTAAGACTTCTAGGTGTTAGTGTCAGTGGGTTTGAGGAGGTAAGCAAACTTCAAGGATTAATATTTTGAGACAATGCGTGCACCCAGCTTCTAAAAATATCGTGTTTTTGAAAAACTGGCTTAGCAAACCACTAGCAGATAGTATTTTTTCTGAGTTGATTCAGCTTCAATGGCTGGAGGAATATATCAAGATGTTTGGCAAGCTTATTAAAGTGCCACGTAAAGTCATTTGGGTGGGAGATGTGGGTACGGCATATACTTATTCAAATATTAAGCATAATGCCCGCCCATGGCCGAAATGTCTTGTAAATCTGCGTTTACAGATCTCAGAGAAATGTAGGTGTGAATTCAATAGTGCCCTCTTAAATTTGTATGAAAATGGCGGAGAGTACATGGGATGGCATTCAGACAATGAAGCAGAACTTGGACTTGAACCCTGTATCGCGTCCGTAAGCTTCGGTGCTAGCCGCAGATTTTTGATCAAAACAAAATCCACCAATTCAAAATACGAATACCTCTTAAATCATGGTAGTTTGATTGTAATGCGTGGAAAAACACAAGAGCTTTTCAAACACAGTTTGCCAAAAATGTTACTTGTCAAAGACAAGCGTATTAATGTGACTTTTAGAAAAATTCAAATTTCTTAATGATTTCGTAATCTATTGATTTCTTGAAAAATATCATTATGGTTAAACGAGTAATCGTTAATTTTTTCGGGTGTTCTATGAAGATAACAAAAAATCAAGCTACATCGTCAGTTTTTAATTTCGTTAATAACGAAGCTCTTTCGATTGCTAAAAAATTCGGAATGAAAGAAGCCGTACATTTATTTGAGGCAGCACTTATTTCATGCGCTGCACGTGAAGAAGAATGGAATTATTCATCTGCGGCCAGAAACATGCATATTCCCGTCACGACTTTAGGAAGCAGAAAAGAATCTCTCAAAAAACATGTTTCTAAAATGGACAAGTTGAAATGAACAAATCTGAATTAATAGAAAACATTAGTCATGTATTGAAAATAACTCTGAATAAATCCGAAGAACTTATCGATTTGTTTTTTAATTCGATTAAAGGCACCCTAAACAGGGGCGAAAGAGTTGAAATTAGGGGCTTCGGTGTCTTTACTGTCAAGGAATATCCTTCATACCTAGGCAGAAATCCAAAAACTGGCACACCTGTTACCGTCACGCCAAAAAGGTTGCCTGCTTGGCGAACAGGTCTTGAACTGAATGATCGATTGAATAATGAATAACAGTTTTCAATAAGCCCAACTTTTCGCAGGCCCATCTCTAAGCCCAAGATGAAATTGATTTTTCCCAAACCCAATACCGTTAAATTTGAGTGCGAAAGCAATCTCGCGAAGCCTGTAAAGCTCGTTTGAGTTCTTATCTTTGACACGAATATCGACTGCCTCGCCTCGAAGGTGATCGGATTTTGGAGATCCTCCTACCACTCTGTTGTGCAACATGCATCTGTAGCCTGAGACAATCGTAAGAGGCTTTCCATAAAGGTCACGAAACACTTGCAGACGATCCATAAAAACATGATTCATTTTACATTCGCCGCAGCAGAGGCAAGCAAGCTCAGAGCGAGTAAAGTTTCTTGTTAAGTATTGGTTCACTGTCCGATTCCTACATCACGCAAAGCTCAAGTCTTCCTTTTAAATAAAGATAGGTGCCAAGTGGCTTCACATATAATTTGTAACTGACATCT
>JBGCDR010000459.1:0-2667 GCA_045105515.1 Oligoflexales bacterium | reverse complement strand
TCTCATACCTTTGCTCATAAGTGAGATTGGCAGACATAAATACCCCTTTCTTGCAAGCAGATTAGCCTCATAGACTAAACTAAATCCGCCTTCCGAAGCGATGGAATTTTTTCTTCTGCACTTAATCTAGCAATCCGCCTTAATTTAAATGGAGTATAAGATGAGGTTGTTGCTGTTTTTATTCATGGTGATATATTCTCATACGCAAGCATATGCATTTCATGCCGGGGTTAGCTGTGATCTAAGCGTTCTGCCATTCTCTTCCTCTCAAGAAACTGAAATTTACAGTATTGAACTTAAACCGACAGAAGAGGGACAATTTTTTGGAACAATTCAAAAGATCGGCAACGGCGATTTGGTATGGCTGTTGTTATCTAGGCGACCTTCTCCGCTTTCAGGTAAGCATAATCTTGCAATCAGTAGAGAGATATCAGAAGGAGATACACTAAGAAATATTGCATCTGGTAGTTTCGAAATAGATGAAGGGCGATATCATGTCACTGGGGATGATCATGAACGAGGGCATACGCTAATACTTGTATGCGGTACAGGTAAAGAAGATTTAAAAGATGATAACTAAAAAAATTAAGGAATAGTCATTAAACTTAGTAGTCTCTTTTTAATACTTCGTGCATGATAGCTTCAGCATCATCAACAGCATTTTCTTTATATTCTGCATTGCCTCTTACTTCTTTTGGCCCTAAGTAATTTATATAAGATGTATATATTTGTGTAGCTAGTTCCATTGCCTTAAATTTTAACTCTAAACGATACTGTTCTTCTTGATTTTCTTTTTCCTCATCTGGATTGGCCATATCTCTCTCCTTTATGTATCATAAAATCCAACTGGTCCATTCTATAGGTTCTGCAAAGATTTTAAAACTAAGGAATTCTCTTCCACCTTCAATAGTAAGTCACTAATATCATTAAGTCTAAGAGTTCCTTGCTGAGAATTTCTTTAGGAAAGATCTCTCACGTTTTTATATCCAAACCACCATTCCGGTAATTTTTTGAAATTCTTCTCTAGTTAGAGAATACTGAACGCTTCCTTTTTCAGGAACTTTAATAAATCGATCATTGTTCAATGGGCAGTCTTCTATATAATACATTATCCCTTCATTAGCAAAAAACGCTGAAGACGCTCCAAATAAACTTGCACAAAAAATACTAGTGGCCATGTCCGTATCAGGACAAGTAGCAATAAGAAACCCAAAACCTAGAGCAAAAACTGAAGCGACAGCTGACCGAAAAACACGCATTGGCTTTTCCCTTTTATATTTCTTACTCTGTTCCTGTCTTACTTCCTCCAGTGCTTCTAAGTCAAGTGTTACCCCTATTTCTTGATTATAAAAAATATTAGAATCTGGTACGTCCTCAGTGTATTCTCTAAACGGAGTAGTGATAGTTATATCACCAATTATTTTTTCTTCGATTACTCTCAAAACAATAGACCTTTTATGCAAATCTTTCAAATCTTCTGAATTGGTGGCAAACGATGCGCCATTACCGAAAAATAATAATATAAAAAAAATAATTCTGTTTTTTTTAAACATAAAGTAACCTTTTTAAATTAAAAAAAGAGAATGCCTACAAAGAGATGGCAATATTATTAATCTTATTCTGAAGACCAAAATTCGCTCTTAGAAGTCCGAAAAATCTTAACTTTCTTGTCATTTAGCCTCCCATTTTAGCTAGAGAATTAAAAGCTAAAGGATAAATCATTGATAGAAGAATGCAATAGACAAAAAAATAGCAGATTAAAAAACAGGCTTTCGCTATCAATAGAATTTGGTCAACAAAATCTATCAAAAATACCTATCAGAACTTTTATACTCATTTATTTCCTGAATTTTTATAACAATACAATAAAATTCTTCGACCCAAGGATCTGAAAAGTGTTTTGCTGCTTGTAATCTTTCTAAAAATATGTATTTTTAGATTACCCCAACGTTTAGTTAAAATAAAAAAATTATCAATTAATCGCTGAGGAAAAGCTTACAAGCAATGTATTGATCGTCTTCTGCCAAGCCCGTGTAGATAAAGACCCTCTCGACTACCGACCGATTTTCACAAAACTTTTATTAACAGAAGTTGTAGTGGCACCAGGTTACTCGAATATTGTTCTGTTTTACCTGCCTCCATACTCTCCTTAGCTAAATCCAATAGAAAGAGTCTGGCAATATCTCAAGAAAAAAAATCTTTCAAACCGAAAAGATTGCACGGAAACCATGGATGCTAGAAAAAAGGCATGGAATCAATTAACAGACCAAACGGTTAGAAGAATTGCAGCCAATCAAAGGTATTGTAGCTCGTTTTAAAATGAGATTGGTATTACTTCCTAAGTTCTTTATATTTTCTTATAAAGTTTATATTGCTAACACAAAATTTTTATACTTTTTATTTGGATTGAATATTGCAAATATCGAGCTTTTCTTTGATAGGAAAATTTTTTACTACTACTCCAAATTTCATTTCCTATGATTTCACAACTCAGAATTATGAGGACCAACTTGGCATGTGCAATAAGCTAGTGTCTGGTCGGAAACTAAATTCTTGCCTTTGCAACTCAGTTTTTTTTATCGCGGTTGAAATTAATTTTAAAAAATCTTCTTATTTTCCAGTGATAAGTGAAAAATACCATATTTTCGGCAATTAAATATCTTCGTG
>JBGCDR010000458.1:0-18698 GCA_045105515.1 Oligoflexales bacterium | reverse complement strand
CATTGTTAGATTATGCTTGAATAGTCAAAAAAATACATCTCAAATATTTTTGACAACAAAAATTTTGTTAAAAAAATATGCTGAACCCATTTTAACGTACTTCAAAATTTGGTTAAAAGCTTACTTGAATCAACCCTGCCTTACGGATGCTATTAAATTTTCCCCTAAAAATTATTTTGCTAAATGCCAGCATGAGAGTAAATGTTCTAAGGAGATTGTCCTCGATTTTGGAGATATCAGTTATATTTTTCCAGAAATTATCCTGCATTATATAGATGATGTTAAATCTATTGGTGTTGCCTGGTTGCCACCTATCGATTTTTTACTTAACTTGAAATATGGCAACTACTATTTGAATGAAGAGAAACTACTTCAAATTGCTGATAAGAATATTCATAAAATTGGGTATTTGGTAAAGCATAATGAACAGATATTGGAAACTCACGGAGGGAGTTTTAATATCGAGCAAGATAAGTACCGAGATGTTCCACTATGCAAAAATGCAAATATGAGTGAGCAATCCCAAGTTGATGAAGAAACTATTGAGACACTCAAGGAGATTATTGAATTTGTGAATTCTCAGAGTCCCGATGCTTTTGACTCAAGAAAAGCTATTAGTGGGATCGGAGCAGTAGAGTATCAATTTTTGCGGCGCCAGGTGAAGCCTGAGCAAGGAAACCAAAAGCCATTTGTAGTTCAAAGCTATTTTGAAGCAAATATTTTCTCTGATAGTACCGATAAAAATTGCGAACCTCCATATTGCTTTAAATATAATCAAGTTATTAAGAATACTCTAGAAGCTGGTTTTGAATCAAGGGAGCAGGCAGAAAAAGTCTATCAAGCTCGTCTAAATGTAAACAACAAGATATCAGCTTTTTTGCCCTCGATAAATCTTGGATCAGTCATGTCTCTAGCTCAAAGTAGTTTTTTTTCTGTTGTTCCATCTCTGGTTGGATTTGCCTTTCCAAGTAATTGGTTTGCATTTAAGGAGTCCAATAAACTATTAGATGCTGAGTTAGCTAGCTATAGGACTTTACTTGCTAATCAAGTTACAACTGCAGAGTCTTTATATATTACCATTCACAACCACTTTACAAATAAAGATATTCTAATTTATTATCATGAACTAATTTCTCAAGCTTTAGACTATATCAAAAAGCAAGAGGCCTTACTTTCAAGAAAGGTGGAAAGTGAAGAACTTGGATATATGCAGAATCTGCTCGCTAGAGTCGAAAAGCAGCTCTTACAAGTAGATAGTTTGATTGATGATTTGCGACCTGAGCTAGCTTCATTGTTTAATTTTCAAGGGGATTGGCAAAAAATTAATATAGAAACACTCGATTTAACTATTCCACAAGAAATTATTTCAACTGAGCTTGAGAATTATCTAGGATCGGTGATTGAGAAGTCGAGTGAGCTCGCTATGATGAAAAGTTTAGAAAAAGCTGCAAGCATTTCCCGTAAATCCAAATATTTTGATTTCTTAGATCCAGATGGTGGTGGGCTCGGATTTAATTTTGCTACGAAAGTTACGATTGCTAAATCCGAGCAGGATCAGATAGGGATTCGACTAGAGAAGATGCGAAATAATCTTAAAATTGCTTTGATTCACGCTCTTAACGCGTATAATACGGCAGTAGATACATATAAGAATGGTGAGCATCAAATCGATACTCTTAAGTCTAGTGCTAGTGCTTTATCTGTGCATTTACTTTCGTTTGAAGCTCTAGATTTAGAGCGTATTGAACGGTATTTTGAAAATGCGATTAAGGCAGATATCCAAAAAAATACCTCAAAGCACATGTTCAAACAATCTCTCGCATCCTTAAACAGGCTCAAATGGAATGGCGATATATATGAGGATATAGAAAAGCTACGTTTAATAGCTAATCAGCCGGTGTGGTGAATTGCTTAGCACCGTATTTTAAATTTTCCATAGTTACTATAATATCTCTTTTTTAGATACTATCATTTGACCACCAATTCCGTGTCCCCATTAATATGTTCATCTCGTGCTACTTGGGTATGTCCGTATATTTTAGCATTGTCATACACTTGAGCCCTCTCGAACACCCAAGCATGACCAAAGACCTGTGCATTCCCAAACAATTTAGCGAAGTCAGATATCCATGCTTTTCCAGAT
This sequence comes from Oligoflexales bacterium, assembly GCA_045105515.1. Lineage (GTDB taxonomy): Bacteria > Bdellovibrionota_B > Oligoflexia > Oligoflexales > Bog-1112 > JABSRF01. The sequence goes on along the minus strand of JBGCDR010000458.1, from coordinate 16,555 downwards.
ACTTGAGCATGGTCATAAATCATCGACTTTTTTCCTATTTCAGCTTGGCCATATACTTGCGCCTGGCCAAAAATTTTAGAGTTCCCAGATAACTGTGTTCTGCCATACACCCGAGCTTTTCCAAAAATTTCAGCATCACCTTTCACCCGGGCTTTACCAAAAACATGGGCTTTTCCGTAGACTCAAGCAGTGCCATTTATACGAGCATTGTCATAAACCTCAGCATGTTCAAAAATTACTGACTTTCCATAAATATGAGCATTTCCGTAAATTTTTGCCTTATCTGCAACCTGTGCACTTTGATAAATTTTGGCATTTCCAGATAATTGAGTCTTCCCAAAAACCTTTGAATCTCTGCCTATGAAAATTGATTTTAGCAAAAGGAAGGGATTGCCATACTCATCGACATGAATTTCATTACCTATCTCAAGCATCACATTTTTACCAACAAAACCTCCGACCTCGTTATTATTAAGATCTGTTCCATCAATATTCTTGGTATTGATAACTTTGTATCCTTCGACTGTTTTTTTTCCAATTAAAATCGAGTGTGTGGGGTATCAGTAGCACCACCAAGATAGTTTTGATAAAATTTTCAAATATTAAGAGCTTCATGATAAGGCTAAAATTCCATTCAAAATAGGGATATAAGGATTTCTGGAAGTGGGCAGAAGATAAACAACGAGATATTGTATATGCAAGTAAAATGCAAGCTAGAAGTTTTGCCTTACAAGGCTGTGATGCGTGTATTTTAGTCTTTCCTAACTTGCTTCATCACCTTGCTTGCGGCCAAAGCTATCATAGATAGTTTTTATCCTGCTTTTCCCATACTTCCTTTCTAAGGCTCTGATTCCGAAGTGGAACCTAGCCACACTGCTATAATACTCGGAAAAAAGAGTGTTGATTGCGGATCCTCCTATCGAGCCAATAATAGGAATGGACTCAGCAACTATTTTTTTGCTGATTGAAATTTTGAAAATAGATGCGATTTTTGAAATGAAAGTTATCATTACAGGTGCAAGGTCTTTCTTAGATAATAGCAAGCCAGTTGTGGAGTGTGATGCAATATATTTGGCTGCATCATTCAATAACTTGCTGTAGGCTAACCGTTGAGCAAAATACATAGAATTAAACTCAGATTCCTGATCGAACATTTTTTGGTCTCCATATGAAAAAATTGCTATGCATTCTAATAAGGTCTCAGGCTCAATGAAATCTTCCCCACATTCTCTGGCAATTTTTGTGATAGAGCGCAGCATTATGCAGGTTGATGTAGGTAGTTCCACAGGAAGTGCGATCACCCCAAAAAAACCACCAACACCTCCGCTGACCCCAGCAAGGAGTGTGTGTAATGACTTTGTTTTTTTGCTTGCTTTGATGAAATTTTCTGAATTTTTGCTATCTTGAGGTACTGTTTTAAGCATCGTTTTGAGGCTAAATAACAAGGAGTCTTGTACTGTTGTGCTGACTAATTTTTGTACTTTTTGGGGTAAAGCCTGTTGGGCTGCTTCTATAGGCTTTCCAACAAGGCGCGAAAGTTTTAAGACTAAACTGTCGTTTTCGAGAAATGCAAAGGCTTCCTCAATGAAATCCATTTCAACTTGATCTAAAGCTTTCATTGGAAGTCCTCCTTCAGGCTCAATTATATGAGTTAAATCAGCCAGATTCAAATTTATGGCGGAGTAAGCTCATTCAAAGATGGCATTTTGATTTAGAATTTATATCATAAATACAGTATGTTAAAACTTGTGGCTTGATTGTGCATAGGAGGCTATATTACACTCCCCCACTTAGTTGAGTTTAGGCTGAGATCATTACGTCCTTAAATAAGAATTTTAAGGTAACTAGAATTCCAAGTTGATCTATTCAAGCTTTGCGCTATTGGAATGATAAGGTGGTATATGGGTAATAAAATCTTCGTGGGCGGTTTAAACTGGCGCACCACAGAACCAGACTTGAAGGCAGCCTTTTCAAGGTGCGCAGATGTTGCATCTGTTCGGATTATCATTGACCGAGAAACAGGTCGTTCCAAATGCTTTGGATTTATAGAATTTACTGATCTGAATGCAGTACCTGAAGTCATTGAAAAGTGTGACGGTATGAAGCTAGATGGTCGGCATATTAAAGTTTCGGCAGCAAGGGAAAGGCCTGCTCCGGTTAAACCAGCGGCAACTCCTGAAGATAAAGAGGAAGCTGGTGAAGAAAGCCCTACCAACTCGCCAGAAGCTTCTGCTCAAGTAAGTGCTGAAACTAGTTCGGAGGTGAGCGCCGAACTTAAAGCTCAAGTTGAGACTGTTCAGGAAAATAGTGAAACGAATACGCATGCTTAGCTAGCAAAAAGCATCCTCTCTTTCAATGTTTATCTTCGAGATTAGCTTCCATTTCCTGATTGCTATAGGTGTTTTTTTGTTCCTGTGTCCAAAGGCTCTGAGGCAGTTGCTTGGGAGTTTTTAAGAACGGAATAGAAATAAGAGCGAGCGCTCCTCCTACTAGAAATCCGACTCCATGAGCGAGGTAGCTCGTCTCCGGTTTAAAGGTCGTGGGTGCCATTAATACAAGTGCAAACCCTAATACTCTCATCATTCTCGCTAACTTGCTAAACCTTGTTTCATAGGTCGTGTATAGCGTTAACCACATGGCAACCATAGCATAAACCATGCCTGATGCACCTACTAACCTCACTGCTTCTGGGTAATAGAAGACTGTTATGAGATTAGTTAGCCCGCCAGCGAAGAGGGATACTAGAGGAAACATTATCAAGCCAAAATAGGTACGTAGGTACCAGGAAAAAATGAGTAGCAATGGACTATTTGCTAAGAGGTGGCCCCAATCAGCATGCACCAACAAAGCGCTAAGCAATCGCCAATACTCATGTTTGGTAAAAATACTTTCATTACTAACCCAAAAGCCTGCGGGAACTGCTGAATGATGCGCAAATCCCGTGCAGAGTATGCATAAAAAATAGATCAACAAGCTAGGGTTAATGTCTTTGGTCTTTGGTTTCTGTTCGAGCCAACCGGGAATTCTTGGTTTATCAGGTGTGTCATGATCGGAGGTGATTGGGGTATGCCGGTGTTCCATAGCGTTCTCCTCAGCGCTAGTGCACTGGTTCAAGTAAACTTGTTGTTTAACTTAAGTCTATCGCATGGGAGGGCAAGCCAAGCAAAGGTATGTGAAATTTCTAGGAAGGTAGCATTTTGCCTTCCGTGAGTATTTTATCAGCTATGCTTTGAGACTTTAGGTCCAATATTTGTCCTTTTAATGAAAGGGTAATGCCTTCGTAGGTGAATTCATTCCAGTCAATCGGAACAAATACATTCTCATCTTCTCGCAGATATTCATCGAAATATGAGTCAATGTAGTCAATCAAGAGAAGGCTAGCTTCTTTCGCAGATAAATTTTGGCTCTTGTGTTCTACGCGGCCTTCGACTGGGTAGTAAAAAGACTCATCGCTGTTAAGTAAGGTGATTTTGATAAAGCTTGATGCTTTATCTTGATGGCTTGTAATGACAAAAAGTCGGCCATTTAATTTGCTGGCATACTTTATATTCATAATCCGCTCAAGCTCTATTCGTTCTTCGAGGCTTAAGGGGCTGTTAGGTTTTTGAGAGCTAGTGTTTAAAATGCTCATACTTCACTCCGTTTAACTTGCATATTTGATGTGCGCTTTGATGCTGGTATAGATACAAGTGGGTTGCTGAATAAATCCAAGATGTGTTGCTCAGCTTGAGTCTGAGTTGTGCGCAGATAATGGTACAAATCTTCAAAGTCTTCTATTGCTCTCAGTGATAAGGCTGAGTGACTTGCTAGTTTGTTTCGAACAAAGCCTTGTCTATGAAACAGCCATGAGTCTTGTTCTTGTAACAATGAGCTAATCTCAGAGCGGAGTGCCTCTGATGTTTTAAACTGAGTTGGTTCCAGCTTATGAAATTGTTCTAACTCTTTCTGATCAGGGGTTTTGCTTATAAATGGCTTACCCAGACTTGTTTGTAAGAATCCTTGCAGAATGATGGTGTCAATGCTCGTGTTTATATGCGTAGGATTTTCAAAGGCATGTCTTGCAAGCTGAAGCTTACTAATAAGTGATTCGCAGAAGCTAATAAGGCGTTTAAATTCAGCAAGGCTGCTTAGTGGTTTAAAGGCAATGAAATTATTATCTTTGCCCTTTTTGACCTGTACAGGGGCGAGCGGAAACCGATTGAAGATAGCTTTTAGTAATTCGGTGTGTTCTTGTCCAAGGATCGGGAGAAAGTTTTTATCGAGGTTTTCTTGGCAGCATCCGAACTTTTGTTTTTTTGCACTTACGCTAAGTTTCTCAACGAATTTTTTAGGGATTGTGCTTTGGCTAATTGCTTCTATGATACCAATGCGTAATTGGTGTACAAGGGCTAGGCCCCACTGGTATATTTTTTTTGGATGTTGCTTGCTCAGTATTGCAGAAGCCTCTGAAACATTGCCTTTGCTTAGGGTTTCTAGGCTGAAGGATACTAAGCTACTTGTGTGGCTAAGTAGGTCTTTTAGGCCCGACAAGTCATCAGGTTCGACTTTAGCTGCGTTGCACATTGCATTTGTAAGTTGAATTAGGGATTGTTGTAAGACTAAGGCATCGTCGTCTTGGTTTACTTTATTGAGGTGGTTCAATACCTTTGCCAGGAAACTTGATCTATTTTCTTCATTTATAGTTAAGTCCTTGCTTGTGCTAATCGCCCAGTCTGATAGAGAGAACTCCTCGTCCGGGTTGATAGGGGTGAAAAAGCTGAGGCTTTCCTCATAGCTCAAGAACCCGTCTTCTTCGAGGCGTGCATTGCGAAACTGCCGGATAAGCTCTTCCTGCTCGTTAGGTGGGCTAAATGCTGCAGCGCTCAACACTGTCATAGCATAGGACATATCTTCACTCATTGCAGCGTCAACTAAAGAGCAGATTCCTTTGTGAAGGTCGGCATCACCTGTGTTGACGCTATAATACAAGCTGTCGTTTGGAAATCGGTAAAGAAGGTCTTGCTGTTCTTCGGTCATTTTTTCGTACTCGTCATTGGTAAAAACGGTGCAATAAGGACTAAGAAGAGCTATCTGATATTCTTCATCTAATTGTCGAAAGCGTTCATACATTTGTACTGGTGATACTTCTCGGTAAAAACCTAGCCAATAGAAGGCTTGCTTAGGGACTAGCCTATCTTCATGCCATATATCGTAGTCGCAGATTCGGACGAATTGCTCACTTGATAAAAGAGGGAGTACCTCAAGACAATCTGAAAGCCCGGCGCGCACAAGAGCGTGAAACAAGACCTGCGGGGAGAGGTTTTGAATCTGTTGTTTAGGTTTAGGAGACGAGATAATTGCTTTTAGGTCGAGTTTCGGAAACAGGGTTTCGGTCACAACGCCGTTATCTATGGTTTTGAAGCCTCTGTGGCCTGCGTCTAAAATGCTATTCAGATTTTCCTGTGATAAACGCTCTGTCATAAATAAATTCCTAGTTAAAACAGGATGATGAGTACTCTGTCTGGCATGATGTTTGCCTTGTATGTGAACCAGCCGGAACGGCGGATGCTACCATTTTTTTATAGTCCCCGCAAGAAATAATTACTTAATGGATATGGAAATAAATTCTTATAATCTTTATACTTAGGATCGTTTGACTAACGCAGGATTAGTCCGTACTCTTGTTTCTGATTCCCAAGGGAATGAGAAACAACTTGCAGACTCCCTGAGCGATATTATCGATGAAAATAAGGAACTGCCCCTTGATCCAGGTGAATACATCTTCGTCATTAGAGGTAAATACTAAAGAGGACGTACTTTTATTGTCTCAGGCCCTTTTGCCGGTTTATGAAGACTTACAGCTGCTTAAACCCTTGCTAAAAAATTATCTTGCAGCCAAAACTGAAAGTGGTGATGAGATACTTCAGCATGTTTTTGCTAGTGAAGGAAAATTGGTCAGGCCAGCGATGTTTTTTCTTGTGAGCCGTATGCTCTGTTACCGAGGTAAGCATTTGATGCCTATCGCAGCAGTTTGCGAGTATGTCCATACAGCAAGCTTACTGCATGATGATGTTGTCGATAACAGCCAGCTTAGGCGCAATAAGCCTACATCGAATAGTATTTGGGGAGATGAAGCAGCAGTTTTGGTTGGAGACCTAATTTACTCTACTGCCAGCGAACTAATGGCAAATACTGGTTATTTAGAAGTAGTAAAAGTTTTTGCAAGTTCTATAAAAAAAATGAGTGAGGGGGAGCTTCTACAGTTAGAGCATCTATACAGTCTTGAGATCTCACAGGAAACCTACTTTGCTATCCTAGGAGGAAAGACAGCAGTGCTTATGGGAGCTGCATGTCGTGCGGCTGGAATACTAGCTGAGGCCAATAAGGATCAAAAAGAAGCTCTTGAAGGTTTCGGATACTCCCTCGGTGTCGCTTTTCAATTGATTGATGATGCATTGGATTATCGTAGCAGTCAGAATATTTTTGGTAAAGAAATTCATACTGATCTCTACGAAGGCAAGGTTACACTCCCACTTATTTTACTCCAAGAATGTGCAAAACCTACAGAGCTGGCATCCTTAAGGCAAATTTTTGCGAAAGAAAGAATGAACTCAAGTGATGTTGAATATGTTGCTGGTTTGGTTGAGAGGTATAAAACTGCGGAGCAAGTATTAACGATAGCTAGAAACTACACTCAAAGGGCTTTGGATCTGCTGACAGATTATTTCCCACCAAATGAAGACCGAGCTCATCTTGAAAATTTAGCAAATAGTCTGGTGTTTCGCAGCCATTAAGTTTTGAAGGACTTTCAAAGATGGTCAGTAAAGACGTAAATAAGCAGCTTAAATACAATCTCTTGATTTAAAGACTCAGAGGTTTAGAAATGACTATCAAGCGTGCTTCTTATTTGAGTTCATGTTTGGATCTAATAAGCTTTACCAGCTATTCACGCAAAGAGCTGGAACCAGTAAGCTTTTGCAAAAACAACAAGTATGTAATTTTGATTTTGATGGAACGATTGCAGATACTTATCAAATAGCTGTAGAAGAGCTGAATCAACTTGGAAAAAAATACAAGCTTTCTAGTGTGCAGCCTTCGTTGGGTAGGAATTATCCTTTGAGGGATGCGTTAAAACGGGCGGGGGTTAAGTGGTATCAAACTTACGCAATTGCTCGTGATCTTAAGAAGGCCATGGAACTGAAACTCGACCTTATTAAGCCTTATTCGGGATTAGTAAGGCAATTAAGTCAGTTGAAGGAAAATGGATACCGATTAGGGATTATGACTTCAAATAGCACTTTTCTTGTGGAATCCTTCTTGGAAAAATATCAAATTGATGTTTTTGATTTTATTTATTCTGGTTCGAGTTTGTTCGCTAAAAACAGGCTTATACGTAGGATTAGGTCGGCTTGGCACCCAACAAATTCTCTATATTGGAGACGAGGTTCGGGATATAGAAGCCATGAAGAAGGCCCAAGTAGATCTCATCACGGTTTCATGGGGATGGAATTCGCACGAGTTACTTGTAAGTCATAATCCAAAAGTGTTGATCAACTCAGTTGATGAACTTAGTTGTACTGTAACTAGTGTGCTTCCACTTTTTTTATAAGTATCTAATTTTAGTAAAAACACTAATATTAGACTTCAAACTATTCAAAAAAATCCTTGGGTGGGAAGTTCAAAAGAACAATATGTTTTGGGGAGATATCTGAATAAGTCTATATAACCAACCGGTAATATAGATTTTAATTGATAGACTGCTATTGCAATAAAATCCAATAATAATAATTGGATTTGACTTAATTTCCTACCTTAACTACAGCCAATTAGTTCTCCATTGAAATTTTAAAATGTTTCCTATAAAAGACTGGCGCAAACTTATGATCCACTGAAAGAGAGGAATAAGTATGTTAAATAGTCAATTGTTAAATTTTCTAATAGTAGCTCTAGTTTTGGTTTTTACTCCAGGGCCTAAGGTTATCTACTCAATTAACACAGTTCTTGATTTAAGCTCGCGCCACGGAGCATGGTTTATTATTGGAACCGTCCTAGCAAATATTTGTTTGGGTTTTACGACCATTCTCTGTTTTGATGTTTTAGGCGGCAGTCATAATATATATTTAGAAATAATTAAATGGCTTGGAATTGCGATTATTATTGCCCTAGGAGTGAAGCAATTTTGGAAATTGAATCACCAAGAATCGAAAAAACGCAAGATTGAAAATCCTCTCAACCTTCTTTTTCAAGGTTATTTGCTCGCTCTTCTTAACCCCAAGTCCGTTATTTGTTTTTCGTCGATTTTGCCACAATATGTCGACTTTAATCAACCTATTATGCAACAGATTGTGCATTTAAGTGCCGGATTTTTATGCTTAGATTTAAGTGCACTCGGACTTTATTCTGGTTTTGCCAAACCTATTTCATCTTTTATTTCCACCCAAAAAAGGCGCGCTATTGCTGGTTCTCTTTATATTCTTGCGGGCCTGGTTCTAGCAGGGCGGCTAATTTAATCTTCTTATAAGCCATCTCAAATTTAAACTGTCTAGTCATGTTTCTCCCTTCTTTCACCAAAGACTAAGTACTGATAATACTCTTTTGTTTAGTTGCTTGCCGGCTATCTCTAATTTAATTTATTTTCTGACAGGATAGACCTTTGTCGTGGCGAAAGTCGGTCGCTGGCAAATTGAACGCCTAGACCCAACGATAACGCAATAGGAATCATTATGAAGGATGACTTTTTACAATACCTGGTAAAGCAAACTGAAGAGCTCAAATCTGATGGTCTTTTCAAAAATGAACGGATCATAATTTCTCCTCAGCAAGCTAAAATCAATACCGGTGGTAAATCTGTCTTGAATCTTTGTGCAAACAATTATCTTGGCCTGTGTAATCATCCAGAGATTAAAAATGCAGCAAAAGATGCAATTGATCATTATGGATTTGGCATGTCTTCAGTAAGGTTTATATGCGGAACTTTAGACATACATAAGGAATTAGAATCTCGTTTGTCGAGGTTCTTGCAAACAGAGGATACCATCCTTTACAGCTCCTGTTTCGATGCAAATACTGGTTTGTTTGAGACTTTATTAGGGTCTGAAGACGCCATTATCAGTGATTCTCTTAACCATGCAAGTATCATTGACGGAGTTCGACTTTGTAAAGCTAGGCGCTTTAGATATAGAAATAATGATATGGAGGACTTGGAAAGTAAGCTCAAGGAAGCTTCAACTTGTCGTTATAAACTTGTTTGCACAGATGGGGTTTTTTCAATGGATGGAGTCATTGCAAACCTCAAAGATATTGCAGATTTGACGGAAAAATATCAAGCTTTATTGATGGTTGATGATTCTCATGCAGTTGGATTTGTAGGTGAGAAGGGGAGGGGGACTCATGAATATAATAAGATCATGGGGCGAGTAGATATAATTACAGGGACTCTAGGAAAAGCACTTGGAGGTGCTTCAGGTGGTTATACTTCTGGCAGACAAGAGATCGTTACCTGGCTTAGGCAGCGATCTAGGCCTTATCTTTTTTCCAACACATTAGCACCGGTCATTGCAGCTAGTTCAATAAAAGTGTTGGATTTACTTGAGAAAAGTCCTCAGTTACGTGAGCAACTTAATGAAAACAGTAAATATTTTCGTAGTGAGCTCGGAAAATTGGGCTTTGATTTAGTTAAAGGTGAGCATGCTATTATTCCAGTAATGATCGGTGATGCTGGCTTAGCGACGAAATTTGCAGATGCTTTGCTAAATGAAGGGATCTATGTCATTGGGTTTTCATATCCGGTCGTTCCCAAGGGACAGGCTAGGATCAGAACCCAAATGTCATCAGCACATACTAAAGAGGAACTGGAATTTGCAGTGACAGCTTTTGCAAAGGTCGGAAAAGATCTATCAATCATTTCATGAGGGGTAGGAAAAGTTTATGAAAGCATTAGTTAAAAAAGATCCAAAGCCCGGTCTTTGGATGGAGCAAATTAAAAGACCTACTATTGGACCGGATGAGGTGCTGATTAAAATAAATAAAACTGCAATTTGTGGAACTGACCTTCATATTTATAATTGGGACGATTGGGCTTCTAAGGTGGTTCCAACTCCTCTAGTAATTGGTCATGAGTTTGTTGGTAATGTTGTTGAGCTTGGTTCTACTGTTAAAGGTCTCAAGGAGGGTGATAGGGTTTCTGGAGAAGGGCATATAACCTGCTCACATTGTCGAAATTGTCGTGCAGGAAAACGGCACTTATGCCGTAATACTCTTGGTGTTGGGGTTAACCGCCAGGGTGCTTTTGCTGAATACTTAGTTTTACCAGCAGTTAATGCATTTAAAATAGATCCATCTATACCTGATGAAATTGCCTCAATTTTTGACCCTTATGGCAATGCGGTCCACACAGCTCTTTCATTTGATCTTGTTGGAGAAGATGTACTTATTACTGGCGCAGGCCCTATTGGAATCATGGCAGTAGCGATTGCAAGGCATGTAGGTGCAAGGCATATTGTGATTACTGATGTTAATGACAAACGACTTGATATTGCTCGCAAGATGGGAGCAAGCAGGGTGGTTAATCCTATAAAGCAATCTCTTAGCAGGACCATGGCTGACTTAGGTATGGATGAGGGTTTTGATGTAGGAATGGAAATGTCGGGTAATGCACTGGCATTTACTTCAATGATCGATGTGTTGAATCATGGCTCACGTATTGCTTTGCTGGGCATCTTTCCTGGTAAGGTTGCCATTGACTGGAGCAGTATTGTCTTTAAAGGGTTAATTTTAAAGGGTATATACGGTAGGGAAATGTACGAAACTTGGTATAAAATGGCTTCCATGTTGCAAAGCGGCCTTGATATTTCCAAGGTCATCACACACAGGTTCCAGGTGGATGAATTTGATAAAGGCTTTGGGATCTTGAACCGAGGAGATGCAGCTAAAGTTGTCTTAGACTGGACATAGGATTTTCTTTCAAACGGCTTACTGCAGTCATATCTAGATTCATATAAGCTGTCTTAGATTTTAATAACTTATAAAAATTCAATCAATTATAAGTAAAGTCTGACGATTACCTTGTCAGACTTTTACTGTTAGAGGAGTGAGAGGACATTGAACCAAAATATATATGATTTTGATAATTATCGTGATTTTCTAGGCTTTGTGTTTAAGCAAAGAAAATCTAAAAATCCCAACTACAGCATGCGTAAATTCAGTAAGGACCTAGGATTTTCTTCTCCAAATCACATGACCGACGTTATTAATGGAACGAAAAAACTTGGGAAACAAGGCATGGAAAAAATTCTTGAAGTTCTAGCTTTTCCCAAAGATGAAAGAGAATATTTCAACTTTTTGGTTGAATTAGGTCATTGTAAGACAGATTTTGAAAAAGTCAAAAAATTAGAAAACCTCAGCCGTTTAGTTAATAAGAAGGAAGTATTGGTCATTGGTGACAAGGCATCTTATTTTCTTACTAATCGGATGTGTACAATTATTAGTATCTTAATCAATATCTACAAGGAGAATTTTTCGCCAGACCCTGTATGGATTATGAGGCGTATCCGAGTTAAAGCTAGCCTATTGGAGATTCAGTCTGCTTTGATATTTATGATAAATAATGGTTTTATATCTTGTGAAAATCGTTGTTATCAAAACAAAGCTCAAAATATTTCAAGCCCTGATGAATGTATAAGTGGTGAGGTAAAAAAAGCACATAAGGGACTACTTGAAGAAAGCTGTAATGCCTTAGACTTGAATGTCTCTATGCGAGAGTTTGCAAGTATTACTGCTTCAATACCATGTTCGGAGATAGCCGAATTAAAAGATAAGATCAAAAAAATTCGTGAAGAATTAAGTATATGGATTTTTAATAAAAGTAAAAATTCCCAAGATGAAGTTGGGGTTACAATAAATATTCAGATGTATCCAGTCACATCCGACCTTAAAAAGTGACTTACATGGCTTAAGTCTTTATCTCAGAGTACTCAGCCTTAGTTTTGCTAATTTCTAGCACAGAAAAATGGTAAATATTTATTTATAGAGGAGAAAAATTATGAAGAAATACAGGTCGTCCACTGTGATTCACAGTGGCGAAAGTAAAGGAACCACCATTGTTATTAAAAACGGTTAAACAGTAGCATTTCCTTGTCTTACCTGTCCCTCTTTTGCTTGTTACCGACGACGCTTTGTAGCAGCTTCTTTTAAACCACTGCTTGGTTTAAAAACAGGTGCCCATTTTGCAGGAACCTTAATTTCCTCACCTGTTTGAGGATTTCGAGCTATGCGTGCCTTGCGTTTTGCCGCAGAAAAGGTACCTAAGCCCGAAATTTTGACACCTTCATGGAGATTTTCATGAATAGTCTCAATAAGAGCATCGACGAAGCCTGCGGCATCAGTTTTGGTTGATTCAATTTTTTCTGCAAGATTTTCAATAAGTTCTGCTTTGTTCACGGTATTCCCCCTGTGAATCGAGACCCTTGCGTTCTTTGGGAAGGGTATTTATGAAATGGAACTGTTTTCAATTAGTGATTTTAAAAGACAATACCCTAAAAGCAAAAGATTTTTTTAAATGATAATCCATTTCAAAGCTTAAGATAAGCCAATAATACTAAGTTGTGGAGATGTAACTATGGACTATATGGATAAAATTCTAAGAAATTTTACCTAAGTTCAGAAAAATCCAAATCAGGTATTTTTGCGATAAAAGCAGAAAACAGCGCTTTATACTTAGAATGGTCTTAGGTCGATTTATATTTTTTTGGTTCTTAACTGCCAAAATGGTGAGTAATATAAATTTATTGAATGCAATAAAAAATTTGAGCCATAGCAAATAGAATTTTGGTATTTATCAAATTAAACAAATCCCGTTTCTTGAATATGTTTGATAAATTTTTTTACTTCGCTCAAAAGCTCATCAGATTCTTCTGTGAATTGACAGCCTATCAAATAGCAGGTTTTGATATAGTTGCGTGAACTAGTAATTTTGATATGTTCGTTGATTTTTTTTATCCATCTGACATTTAGTCCGATTGAAATTTCTTTTTTTAGAGGAAGACTCAGCTTGGCTTTTTCATCAATTAAGTCCTTGCTAAGTTTTGATGAGATTGAAGGGAAGAAAGTTTTGAGACATAGGCCTCCAACGCTAATATCACTGACTAGGAATTGAGTAGCCAAGTTTCTATGCTTTTCAAAATAGGGCGTTGCAAGTAGATCTTTGGCTGATGTTTTCCACTTGCTTAATTGGACAAAAGCACAGCATTCAGATTTAGTTTTGAAGCGTGCATTTGCCCTGCGTTCAATACTTGTAAGTGATTTTGGTAGTTCAACCATAAGTTCATCGTCGCTGATTTGTCTTATTTTACTTGAACAGATTAGTTTATTTGAGATAAGCGCGAACTCAAGTTGAATAAATTTTTTCCCTTCTAAGTGCTTAATTCCATTGTCAGAGATATTATTTAAGACAATCGTAATTTGCTTTTCCTCACTATCCGATGTTTTTGACATTAATTTATTAGCGTAGGCTTTGATTGCGGTAGTTGAGTTTGTTTCAAGTCTTATAAGCACCTGAATACGAGATTGACAAATTTTCTGAAAAATTCTTACAATCCGTTGCTTATTAAAAATTTTAACTAAGCTTTCTGTATGTTCCATATTTAGCCTATTGCATTTGGTCACTAGGGTGTAGTAACCAGAAGTATGAAAAGTACTTCCGCAGATTTTCGGTTATTTTCTACACCCCTACATGGATATGTCTTTTTGCTTATTATAACTCATCCTTTGCAGGAGTCTTTGAAGCTACCTTTGGGATATCACCTTGAAAGTTTTCAACTAATGGAAAATAATGTTTTATATCTTTAGAATATTAATAAATTCAAGGTGGTTTTATGGCTATGCTTCGCTCTATGAGCTTGCTATTGGTTTATCTCTATTGTTTCCTTACCTATGCAGAGGAGGGAAGTTATCAAGATCGGCTTCTCCTAGAGCTAATGATGGCTACTCCTGGATCTGTTATTGAAATTCCTGAAGGAAAATTTGAATTTGACACCCAATTGTCTTTGTTAGTTGACCAAGTTACTGTAAGAGGCCAAGGTTTGTCCAAGTCAATTCTTTCATTTAAGGGTCAAACACAAGGTGCTGAGGGTTTGCTTGTCACAGCGAATGGAGTAACCCTAGAAGGATTTACGATTCAAGATAGCAAAGGAGATGCTATTAAAGTGAATCGAGCTGACGGCTTGGTTATTAGGGGTGTAGGAGCGAGATGGTCTGGTGGTCCAGCAATTACCAATGGTGCTTATGGGTTTTATCCAGTGCAGTCACGCAATATTTTGATTGAAAGCTCGGTAGTCTCTGGAGCCTCAGATGCAGGGATTTATGTAGGTCAGTCCAAGAATGTGATTGTGAGGCGTAACCATGTCTTTGAAAATGTAGCTGGCATTGAGATTGAAAATTCTGTTCATGTTGATGTTAGCAATAATTACGTTGAAAAAAATACTGGCGGCATCTTGGTTTTCAATATGCCTGATTTAAACATTCCAGGCCAGATATCTAGGATATTTGGAAATACTATTGTCAATAATAATACGATAAATTTTTCTCCACCTAGCAATGTCGTTGCTGATGTCCCAGCTGGAACAGGAGTTATGATTACAGCTAATAAGAAGGTTGAAGTATTTAATAATTTTATTTCTGGCAATGAAACAGCTAATATTCTTATAGTCAGCTATATGCTTACAGGTAGGCCAATCAATGATTCAAGCTATGACCCATTTGTGGAATCCATCTATATTTATAATAATACCATGTTGGCTGGAGGTAGAGCGCCAAAAGGTGGGGCGTCGGAGTCAACACAGACATTGATAGAGGTGCTTAAAAGTAAGATAGGTGTCCCATTTCCAGATGTGGTTTATGATGGTAGCTTTAATCCAAGACAACGTTCCTCAGATGGTAGTATTCCAGGTCCATTAAAAATTTGTATTAAGGGCAACTATAAGGCGACATTTATAGATCTTGATGTAGAAAATGATTTATCGAATCCTAGCTATGACCTTGGGCCACATGATTGTCATATTGTCAAGCTACCAGCTGTTGAGATTCCGTAATATTATTGTAAAATTAATATGCAGATACTCCTTTTGACAAATTCTCAATTGACAGCTACAAGCCAATACTAATAAAGGAGATTGTAAATGCTTCGAATGATTTTAATATTAATTTTTTATGGTCTGGTAGGTCTTGCCAATAAGAATATTTATGCAGAAACAACCCGGTTTCCTAGCAAATTATCAGACTGGAATTTGTTTCAAGTCACTGATAGTAAAATAAGCCTAGGTGAGCAGGTTATACCTTATTCATTGAAGAATCCTCTATTTTCCGATTATGCTTCAAAATATCGGACTATACGTATCCCGCATGGTAGTAAAGCCTCCTATCGCCAAGATGGTGTTTTGGAATTTCCCGTCGGTAGTGTCATAAGCAAAACCTTTGGTTATAGGCAATCAGATCTTTATTTTCCGGAAGAGAACCGAAATCCACAAGATCTACCAAGAAATATTGGAATCGGAAATGCCCGGTCTTTAACAGATATTTATAGAATTGAAACTCGAATTTTACTTAAGGAGGAGAAGGGCTGGGTCGGAATGCCTTATGTCTGGAATGAGGATCAAAATGATGCTAGCCTTGCTTTGATTGGTAAAAAAATAAGAATAAAACTCACTCATGCTGAGATTGGGCAAAGAGAATTTGCTTATCAAGTCCCTAACTTCAATCAATGTAAAGCCTGCCACGTAAAGTATATTGAATATTCAAAACCCGTTTTGCCAATAGGGCCAAGAGCTATAAATCTTAATCATAAATTCAACTATGAAGAAGGTTCAATTAACCAACTTGAGTATTGGAGTGATCATGATGTTCTTGACGGACTGGTTGAAGAAGAGAAGAGGCCTACCATGGTGGGGTGGGATGAAAAAAGTGCTGGAGTTGCAGCTCGGGCTCGAGCTTATCTATTTGCAAATTGTGCCCATTGCCATAGACGCCAAGGACCTGCTTCGATGTCTGGGTTGTTTCTCAGTCTAGACGTTAGCAAGCCGATCGAGCTAGGTATCTGCAAGACTCCAGTGGCAGTAGGTAATGGTGGTTCTAGGGCGATGGTATTTGATATTGCTCCAGGAGATCCAGAGCACTCAATTATGCATTATAGGTTGAATTCTGAAGATCCAGCAGTAATGATGCCAGAGTTAGGAAGAAGCTTGATTCATACTAAAGGAGTAGCTCTCATCTATGACTGGATAGATGCAATGGAAGGAGGCTGTGAAAATTTTCTTCTTAAGGATTAAAATTCTTGTATTTTCAGCTGAAATTCGGCTCTTTTATAAATCTACACACCAAATCTGTTAAATTTGCATACCTTCCTCCCGAATGAAAATAAGGAGAATCCATATCTTGTGAATGATTGCAGGGTTGATTCAAGTAAGCTTTTAACCAAATTTTGAAGTACGTTAAAATGGGTTCAGCATATTTTTTTAACAAAATTTTTGTTGTCAAAAATATTTGAGATGTATTTTTTTGACTATTCAAGCATAATCTAACAATG
>JBGCDR010000457.1:0-2720 GCA_045105515.1 Oligoflexales bacterium | reverse complement strand
AATTTATAAAGCATCAAGTTGGCCTTGATAGGACAAAAATAAATTAGTACGAAATAGTTGAATTAACTGATGTGTCGGAAAATTTAAACAAGTAGTTATACTGACTCAATTAAGAAATAAAAGCATTTCGGTCAATGCTCAGACACCACTGCCGCTACAGTGGAAGACGAAGAAAGTAATAGCAATAGCAAAAAGCCTGGTGTGCGCACCACGAGCAAGAATGGCAAGTCTTCAGACGATTCTGACTCATCTGTAAATGGTAACAACTCTAATCAGCAATCTGAAGATGGGTCTTCAAATTCAAATAATCAGAATGAGCAAAATGGTTCCTCCAATAGTGGAACTAGTGATGCTGATAAATCTAAAGCATCAAAAGAGTATTTTGAACTAACCCTTGCCCCTCTTTTAGAAAATGATTGTATTAGCTGTCATGTGGGTCCTAGAGTTCCTAATGATCAGCTAGCAGGTCCACGTGGAGATGAAGAAATTTATGTGGTAGAGGTGATGTTTGAACGGATGACCGATGGAACTTCTTCTACTGCAAATGCATTTTATAATCGGGCAAGCAATGCAGACAACGACCATCCTGGTGGCGATCGTTGTGCTGTTGACCAAGCTATCTGCGATTCCATAATCCAGTTTGGACAGCTTTGGTATGAAGATGATGGTTCCCAGGCACCCAAAGACCCTGAATTCGGACTTCTCAATTTGGCTGAAACTGCTTCTGTATCAAACTATGCCGGTTATATCAGTGGTTGGGCCTTTAACTCTGTGCAAGCTGCTGATCAAGTGATGGTAGAGATTTATAATGGAACTGCTGCGGCGGGTACATTATTGGTTTCCACTCTAGCCGATGGACCGGCTACCCCTATTGATGGAACCGAGATACCAGCTGGGAATCACGAATTTTCGGTTAAAATTCCTAATGAAATGATTGATAACGGCAATGAAATGGATATTAATGCTTATGCAGTCATTAATGGTGATCGTATACTAATAGGCAATGTTAAAGAAACTTATTATGCTCCTCAGAACGAAGAATTTTTTCAAAATAATATTGCTTCGATCGTAGAAGGAAATGATTGTGGAGGTTGTCATAGTGCTGGTAGAACCCTTGACGGGATCTATTCATCCATGGTTAATCCTAAGCCGTCGAATGGTGGCACAGCAACGACAAACATGTTTTATCTGAATCTTGCTAATGTATCCATGGCTCCGAACGAAAATGGTCATGCTGGTGGAAATGTTTGCAATCAGGGAAATATTTGCAACTTGATCCAGCAGTGGTGGGACTTAGAATTTGGTCAACAATAGTACCTTTTATTTTTATTTGCGGGGAGAAACTATGAACACCTTTGGCACCTTGAAAACTCTGATTTCTTTTTTGTTTGCAGTCATTATAGTTTATGGGTGCAGTGCTGAGGTTGATAATAAAGAGTCTACCGGAGCACAAGTAGCAGCCTCTAACAGCGGAGCTAATTCTGATGGCTCCGACGGTGCAGAGAATACCAACTCCGAATCAGGAACTTCTTCAGAATCTGGAGAATCCTTCAATGGATTTCTTAACCAAGAAGATTTTGTTGATAGTAATACAGTTAAAGCAAGTTCCACTGCAAGTGGAATGAGAAGATATTTGATTCAAGAAATTGGATTTAAGAATCCCTTATATGAGCACAATGAATCAGAACAAGTCTATGTCAGCAAAGTTCTTTCGGACAGTCACTGTCCTGATAAGTTATGGGAGAGTCTTTCTGCCGAAATCATTGGTAGCAATACTATTGAAATTAAAAGCTTTAATCCTGATGGCTATAGCATTGCTTATGACTGTGTTAGACAACCTCCGAGATCATTAATAAAATTAAAAACAAATGCCAAGGTTCAGGGAAATTTCTACTACCGGGCATACTGTCCGAATACAGATTTAAGCTCGTTCGAAGGTGAAAGCGTTCAAAACCTTTTTCCTCTATTTCCCGGTCAGAATCCAAAAATTTGCCCTGATGATGCCGAAAGAAGTATTGTTTTGCAGTATGAATTTGATCTCAACACCGATACTAGCTTCACCCTTGCTACTGGTTCTAAAGACCGTACCATTGAACACAACCTTGTCAGGTATGGATTTGGGTCTAAGGAAGATGTCACTAAGCCTTGCACAATAAGCAAGGAAAATGAGATGTTTTCGATGACTGATTGCAAACAAGTAAAATGGAAGCAGCTGATTAGCTATCAAGGCTGGACAAATGGGGAATTGGATCCAAGTACCAACAACCTGCAAGGAAATGAGACCTTGAGCTTTGAAACTATGGTATTTGATGATTTAAGCTTTTCAGGCGCTATAAGTGCTTATGAGAACGGCTTTATCCACTTTACCCACAATGATATTGCTGGAAGCGTAACTTATAAGCCAGGTACTCCTTCAACCTACCAAATTGAGGACTCTGATGCTGGTAGCTTAGTGATCCCTTGGCAACAATCTGATGCTAACTAAGAAGAACAGCTCTTTTTTTTCCACAATTAATTTCTTTAGTTTTTTATGTATTATAGCGAACTCATAGCAAAAAGAGATAACCATTATTTTTTATTTAATAGAGTTGTCTAATTTTTTAACCGGCTAATATTATTATTTTATATGATTATTATGTAAATATTGATAAGCTGATCCCAAACGTAATTCTGGGAGGGCTTGATATGTTTATTTTCATGTTACCGGAAAGACAAGTGAA
>JBGCDR010000456.1:0-8422 GCA_045105515.1 Oligoflexales bacterium | reverse complement strand
GCAGCTTCTTCAAAGTTAAGAGTCAGAATTGATAAGCTTCGTGATGAAATAGGTTACGCAGCAGCAGGTCTTTGGAACTATAAAATAACATAAATTAAGCTACCAAAGGGTTTTATCAATTGTTAGACAACTCTAATGCTTGTGGAACATGGTGCTGTGAATAAGCTCCAAGCGATTGCGCTATTTCTCTAGCCAAATGTTCTTGATGGTAGAAACGCACATGTTTGAGCGTTAAATCAGGTTTTGTAAGGGTTCCAGTCTTATCAAATACTACTTCTTTACACTGCATAATTCGTTCTAAAGCATCAATATTCTGTATCACGATTCCTTTTTTTGATAGCTCATAAATTGCTTTACTAAGAGCTAAAGGAATGCCAAATCCTAAGGCACACGGACAAGCAACCAGTAGTAATGCCATGGATCTCCTAATACTTTCTTGATAAGTTCCCCCTATCTTAAATAAAATTAGGAATAGAACAGAACTCACCAAAGCAAAGACAAACCAACTTGCTACAGAATTTGCACTACTCTGCCAATGCCCTTTCTTAAGCACCAAGTCGTCAACGACTTTTTGTGAACGATTAAAAAACCCAGTTTCACCACCATCACAACATCGAAGGTGAAAGGCACCATCAATGGAAAAAGCCCCTGATGGTAAAAAACTGCCTTTTTTAACCCACTGCCTTTCACTTTCCCCATTAATCGAGGAAAAATCAACGTAGCCTGAACCAAATTCAACTTTGGATTTGACAGGTATCATATCTCCTGGTCTTACAAGAATTTTGTCCCCTTTCTTTAATTTTGCAGTGGAAACTATGTGAGAACCTTTTTCATTTATCAGGTAGGAATACTCTGGATCACTTGCAAAGGATTCTGACAGCTGTTTGGTGGTCGAATCGATCTTACGGTTTCGAATAAACCTTCCTGACAAGATCAAGAAGACCACTACCGTAATAGAGTCAAAATAAACTTCACCAAAACCATTTAATACATTTAGGAACGAAAAAACGTAAGAACATGAAATTCCTAAAAGAATTCCAAGATCGATCTCGCACTTATAATAACGTAAACCCTTTAATGCTGATTGCCAAATTGGCTTTGCTGCAAATATTAATGAAAAGCTACATAAAAATAGACATGAATAACGAAATAGCTGATCAAAAGGCGCATCTATCTTAGCTAAATACTCAGCAATGCTCATAAGCATCACATTACCTGCCGCATATGCTGCCACTCCCAAATGAATGAGTTCTTTCCGAAAAGCTTTCTTAAAATAGGACCTGGGCGTAAAACCTAATTGAGAAATGCATTTGCTGAGCAACACTGGATTGTTCGGCTTGTCTGCAAACCAAACAGTAAAGCTCTTATTAGGGTAATCTGCTTCAACCGTAGAGTTTGGGTATATTTTATATATTTTTTGTTTTATCTTATTGACACAAGCAAAACACTTCATTCCATCTACTGAAATTTTTGTTTCCCAAGTATTTCCTTGTTTACTAATATAAGGAACGAACATAGACATCTTCTAAATTTAGATTTGAACTTACCACCCCCATCTTAACTAAAAAATACAGATGTTTCCACCATGCCTTTCAAAGTGCCATTTGAAACTTTGGAAAAGATGGCTAACCCCTACTATGTTTTTTTGAGCGAAAAAAAATATTACTAAATCTAAATTATCGGATTTTCACATACCGAACGCTACATTTATGCTTATTTTTCTACTACTTAAAAGCATTACCATATGGTAAGAAATTTTTGTTGCGGAGCGCCGAATTTTTTAAATAGCAAGCCTGTGGGACTCAAAGGAGAAAAAAATGAACAAAATTTTAGTAGTAGATGATGACCCTTCAACTAGATACCTTTTACAAAAGATCCTGGGGAAAAAATATAAGATAAATTTTGCAGCCGATGGCATCGAATGCCTCACACAATTAAACAATGATCCAACCATCGACCTTATCATTATTGATGTAAGTATGCCGGTTTTAGGTGGTTTAGAAACCATCGACTATATAAAGAAAAATGGTAGTAGCAAATTAAAAAGCAAACCTATATTTGTTATATCTTCCCATCGCAATATGGAATATCTACAAAAAGCAAAAAAACTTAAAGCCAATGCTTGGCTTTCCAAACCACCTTCAAAAAAGGAAGTGCTGAGCTTTGTTGATCAATTTATTGCTACCTAAAAATTAACTCAGAAAAAGTAAATCACTTTTTCGAAAATCATATCATCTCTATTTTCCTATCTAAATAAAAATTATTCCCTAGTAAATCTATGATTTTAGAAAAACAATCTAAATAAAACTATATTTTTTCATATAAGTATAGGGAATACTTTTATTGTACTTAGGAACCTAAGAATGCTTCGTTTGATATTTATGCTTGGGATATTATGGCCTACTTCTCAGGCTTTCGCAAAGTATCAATTCAAGGATAATTCTTTATTGGTGCCGGTCAATGTAAATCCATCAAGAATCGAGAATCTGGATTTAGAAGGATTCCTACAGCTTAAATTTTCAAGACGGCCCTGTTTTTCGAGCGATAAATCAAAGGGAATCTTCTATTTATGGTTTACAGACAATTATTGTAGCCTCCAGATTTTTAGAAGTTTTTCTACTAATATTGACAAGTTTCTTGTATTATCTTCAAAACTTCTCGAAAACTCAGTAAGCGAAGAAGAGATTTATTTGCTTTACGATATTAACCATCCTTCTATTAATATTGGCAGGTTAACTAAAATAAGAGAGTTTACAACCGTTACAGAAACATTTACTGGATATAGATATTGGCCAGAAACCTGCACAAGATCAAAAGTGAAAGATATAAGTATTATCCCCTATCGTTTGTTGGAAAATTACAATAAATGTAACTCCTTTAAAGAAACTTTAGGAAAATGGGAAGAAGACAAGGTTTTAGCAGAAGTGTCTTTTGTCATCGATTCGCTATGCACCAAAGAGTTTAAACAAACCTGTTCAATTAAATTAAATGGTGATGGCACCATAGGCTTAGTAATAAACGAGTAGTTCATTTTCATTAATTTGCCCGAGAGATATAGCATAAAAATTCCGCTTGTAAATAATCACTTTTTGTACTGGTTAAGTAGAAAATCAGACATTCTAGCTGTTTCGCAGCACCCTTTTCCTTAGCAGCTCCAGATGCAGCGATGATCGGGAACTTTATTGCCATTTTTGTCATGGTTCCCGCTAGTTTGACACCATCATTTTCATCTAGATTGATATCAACAAATACCAGTAAAATATTGTTTTTGAAGCAGAATATAATGCTTCGGTTTCATTGGAGCATGAAATTTATTTATGATTGTTTGTAAACCAAAAGCTTGCTCCTCGACCATTATTATTATATGCCCCTGCATAGTGAGTACTATATTAAAGAGAAAGCATTGCAAAAACGCTGACGATCTGGCTTTGATTGGAATTATTGAGTTCTGCTCCAAAAGAAACAGGTCCAGGAAGATTGAGGCGTAAGCCTCCCAAAAAATAATAATCTTTCCAGAAATATTCATGATCCTGAAGTGAGCCTGACGGGGTGTAGCTTGCTTTATGCTGACTTACACCAATGCCAATAAAAGGTCTTAAAAAAGGTAATTTGAAGTGAGCCAAAAATTCTCCATTGATTGAAGGAGCACAGAACCCTTCATTTCCCATAAGATAAGTGTAACCTCCTCTAAGTGCAAGAATAATTCCCCCTGCTGGAATAATACTACGAAAGCCTACCCCCCAATAATGAAATCTATTGTAAGCAAGTTGCGCATAAGTAAGACCTAATGGAACAGAACTCGCCATCAAGGCAAAAGAATTGGCTGTTGTAGGTGCTTTTTGACTAGATTTCGATTGTATAAGATCTTTGTTATCCCCATTAAGCTCACTTTGCCTATAGGTAGCACCAAGAGTTAAAGGCCTTCGCAAAAGCGGTTGAAATTGAAAACGCAGAGGGATTACTATATTTTTTGCTAGATTCTCGAATTCACTCTTTTCTAGATCTTCATTGAATCCAAAATTAAATTCGGATGCTTGTATAGTTCCAGCTAATGCCAGGCATATTAGAAAAGACACTAGACGAATTTTAGCTTTTCTCAAGGGTATGGGTTCCAACAATTTCGCTCCTTTGATTCAGGTGCAGCAGCTGCCGCTGGAGCTGCTTCTTCAGTAAAAGCAGTTATTGCAGCCGAAGAACTAGTTTCTCCACTAGGAAGACTAGCATTAATATCAGTACTAGTTGCTTCAATAGGCTCATAGACTCCTCCAGCTCCACCTACAGCCAGGGAAAAGAGAAATTCAAACAAGGTATCATCGTTCAGGAACAATTTACATCCTGTAAGATTTATCGCTCCCACCTTTGCTTTTAATTGATCAAGAGCCTCATCACCAGCTGCGGTAGTTTGCTCAACTTGGTTCTCGGCTTCAGCAATTGCTTGCTTGGCTCCATTGCGCAAATAAGCGATAACTTGATCACCACTTGAACGTTCAGGTAGGTAACCGGTACCTCCCCAGATTATAAAACCAGTATCTGTACTAGTATGCGAATGTAAGATCCGTGCAGTCGGACTAGCTCCTGTATTCAGAGTACCCCAGGTATCTGCGTCAATCGAATAAATTCCCCCGTCTTTCAGGGTACTATCACCACTTGCTGCCCATCCGCCCCACACATAGAGCTGATCATCAAGTAGATTCATGCTTGCACCAATACGAGCACCAGGTGCATTTGTTATGCTAAGGATAGTCCAAGTGTCATTACTTACATCATATTGATGCAAGTCTTGAAGGTTTTCACCACCACCAGCTTTTCCTCCACCCCAAACATAAAAAAGATTGTTATTGGAGTGGAAGTTATATGCGAAGCCATACCTGCTTTCGGGAATTCCTGTATCACTTAGGCTTTGCCAGATATCATTGCTAGGATCGTAAGCTGAAATTTGTGTATTCACTGCACTATAGTAGAGAATCTGAGATCCCGCTACAAAGGAAGTTCCAAACATACTCTCCGCATAGGGTAGGCTCCCAGTCGCCGACATGCTCTTCCAAGAGTCGTTGCTGGGGTCATAAATTGCTCCACTACCAAGAATATCTGAATCATCCCCACTAACTCCTCCCCATAGATAGATCTTTTCAGAATACAGGGTACAGTTATGCCAAAGTCGAGCAGAGGGTGCATCAGTAGAAGAGACTACAGACCACGAATTAGTACCAGGATCATAGAGATAACCATCACTGCGCAAACCACCGGCATTTTCTCCTCCCCATATAAACATTCGAGAACCAGTCCAAACTGCACAATGTCCAAATCGCTCAGAAGGCTGATTGTTTGTACTAATCGTAATCCATTGATTCATGGTTGGGTTATATCCTCCCCCACTCGAAGAATAACCGGGTGATAAACCGCCTATAATCCCCCCCCAAACTAGAAGTTGTTCTCCACTCCACACTGCGCTATGAAAGATTCTTCCTTCTGGTGCAGATAAGTATTCCATATCCCACCAAGGTTCTGTTCTAATGCTAGATTGAGTAGTATCACTACCTGCAAAGAGAGGAGATTGTCCACCTGAAAAACCGCTGCAAACATCTACCTTTTCCTCTTTTGGAGCACATCGTCCAAAAGCTATAATTATTAAAAAAATGAAGCATAAAGTTCCACTGTAGGTGCTAAGGTTCATGGGTCATTTTCCAATAATTCATCTTTGTATAGTTATACTTCGGAACTTCCTAAGATTCGTTTAAGAGAACATACTTATTGTATGACCAAAAAATAATTTAAATATATTTTCAAAATAGATTTTTCTTACATTATTTCAATATTCTAAAAATTCCAAAGCAGATGAACTGGGATAAAATACACCCTATATAAAAATGGATCTTATCGCTTCAAAAATTACTCTTATAGAAACTATAGATCACCTTTCCTTGCTTGATCATATTTTTTTTCAAAAGACAAAAGTATTTTTTGAGAACTTTTTTTCTGTTAGTAGTTTACCTGTTGGATTCGCTCTTTGAAGAAGCCTGTTGTAAATCTTTTTATTGTTCAAGGGAATTATATGAAGTTTTCATTATTGGGATTTTTATTATTGATAGAGCTAAATTATACCTTACTAGCTCAGAGTATAGATACTTTTAAAATACGAATTGACAATGGGGTAGAATGTCACGAGCTAAAGAAATATGTACAAAATCACAATGGAGAAGAAAGATCCTTGTACCTAAATATTCGTCGGTATCCTCGTGCAGACTCCCCTGTCATAATTATGTCCCATGCAGTTGTATTGAACAATCTTGCAATGAGCACACTTGGACAATATTTTTGGAAGGCAGGCTATGATGTTTGGATGCCCAATATGCGTGCTCATGGAAATGGAGAAGAATTGTCACGAATGGAGCCTTATCAAGCAGGAGACTATCACTTTGATAGGATTGTAAGTGAGGACTGGCCATTGGTGGCAGATTATGTATTTGAAACTACAGGAAAACAACTAAATATCCTTGGGTATTCCATGGGTGGAATGACATGGGAGCAATATTTAAGTGGAGTTTATTTTGATGGAACCCACATGAATCAATCAGATGATTTAGCCTTGAAACGAGCCGAAAAAGTCGCTAGTTTTATTGCCTTAACGGTACCAGCAGATTTGTCTTCGATAAATCCCACAATCAAAAATCTTCTAAATCCATTACTCCCATGGTTTCGTCGGTATCGTATAACTCTTCCATTTACCACATCTAGCTCATCTCTATCAAAACTGAGACTGATGAGCATTACAGAGTGGGTGAGACGATTCGTTCTTAGTCTTCTAACTCCAATACTCCCAATAATCTTGCCTGGTGGTATCATTGAGGCCCAAAATGGAGGTCCCGGAGAGTTTGATCGTCTCGTAAAGCAGCAACTTTCCTCACCTCACTCTGATTTTGTAGGTGACTTGCTTAGTTGGTTCGAAGGAGATTATGAATCACTCGATGCAAAAGTCAATTATGGCTTGAACAAGAAAGTAATGGTTCCTACCTTAATGATATGCGCTTCCGAGGATCAGCTTGCTCCAGCAGAGTATTGCTTACAACAAAGTGCTCTTTACCCAGAGGAAGCGAAAGCTAGAAAAATACTTGTCAGAGGTTTTTCTCATATCGATATTTCATTTGCTAAAGCCTTACCAATGATAGGGGAAAGCATGCTTAAATTCTGCGAAAATCCCGAAAGTCTTTGTAAAGTAAATGAACTACTAGTCATGGATGCGAACAGAAATCCTAAGCGTTCTTAGATCCAAATCTTTCAATTGTTTTCTTTATCACTGGGATAAAGTTATCTTTGTTCAAAGGTTTTACCATCCAGAGGACCACACCAACTTTCCTAGCCCTGTCTTTTAGTTCGAAAGAAGATTCTGAAGATAAAATCACGATTGGGATCTTAGCCTTTTTTGCAATTTGTTCTGACATTTCTATACCGTTTTTTTCGGGCATATTATAGTCTGAAACAATAATGCTAATATCATTTTGGTGATTATTTACTTGTTCAAGACCTTCGGCACCATTAGCAGATTCCAAGACCTCGAAACCACCCTCAGCAAGAAGATTTTTTAGATCTTTTCTTAACGATTCCTCGTCCTCTACGATTAATATTTTCATGTATCATTCCTTAAAAACTATGAAGCCTTATATTGACGAATCTTACTATCGTCGTATGAAATCTGAAAATTATCACAAATAGGTATCTTGATTAAGAACCTCACTTCGGCAAAATTACTGCTACTAATTGTAATAATTTTTATCGAAATCGAGCCACCAGCATCTTCAAGTTGCTTTTTTACTGCTGAGATGCCAATTCCTCTTCCAGAGAGTCGGCTAAGCTCTTTTTTTGTGGAAAATCCATCTTTGAAAATCAAACTCGCTATATCAGCAGGTTTGAGATGTTCATGCTTACCAATCAAGCTCTTTTTTAAACCAATTTCGTAGATTCTATCTAAGTTCAAACCCCTACCATCATCGAAATATACTAATTCTATGTGATTATCCATTTTCATAGCAGTTATGGTGATATGCCCTGCTGATGTTTTCCCGATTTTAACTCTTTCCTGAGCCTTTTCAAGTCCATGGTCTAATGAATTATTGATCAAATGTACGAACAAGCTGTTAATAAATGTTTTATCTTCTAAGTAAAATTTCAGCGCATCGGCTTCAAAGCAAAATTTTGGTTCTTCTTTCCCTAAAGAGATCGCTGTTTCTGGGACTGACGATAGAATTCCTGGGATCAATTCTTCAAAATCCAAAAATAGTTTATCTTCAATAGAGTTGTCTAACAATTGATAAAACCCTTTGGTAGCTTAATTTATGTTATTTTATAGTTCCAAAGACCTGCTGCTGCGTAACCTATTTCATCACGAAGCTTATCAATTCTGACTCTTAACTTTGAAGAAGCTGCG
>JBGCDR010000455.1:0-18947 GCA_045105515.1 Oligoflexales bacterium | reverse complement strand
ATTTCACTTGTCTTTCCGGTAACATGAAAATAAACATATCAAGCCCTCCCAGAATTACGTTTGGGATCAGCTTATCAATATTTACATAATAATCATATAAAATAATAATATTAGCTGGTTAAAAAATTAGACAACTCTATTCTATACTTAACTCAATTTTTATACATGCATTATTCCTAAATACTAGACATTAATTTTTTTTTACCGCAATATGGCCAAAGTCCCATTAATATTAGATGAAGGGGGAACAGCTTGCGATCAATTCTAATTTTTTTTACTAGCTTTTCACTGATACTTTCACCCTTCAGCTATACCTACGCTCAGAATAACCAGAAGCAAGTATTGCAGGTATCAAATAAAAATGAAATCACAAGTAAATTCCGTAAACGTAAAGGTTTTAGCAACTTTGTTAAGAAAACTATTAACAAGAACCCTAATTATAAAATGATTGTTGATAAGCATTATATGCAACCACAGGAAGCTATGTCTCTTGAAGTAGATTCTGCGATAGTTGGATTTATGCAAGGGACCAGCGATAATATGGCTACTGGATTATCGTCTGTTGCTTCAATTTTTGCCTTGGGAAGCTGTGTTCTAGGTCTTATAAATATTTACAATGCAGCAAAGGATAGTGGTAGCGCAGAACGATACCTTGCCGAAACTAGAATGAAAATTCAAGCTATTGATTCTGCTTTAAGGCAGTTTTCGGGTCCTATAAATCGTCTTAAACGAAAAGAGCTGCATCAAACCAGAAAATTCTTTGCAGACTTAAGAGATAAAATCGTTGCGTATATTGCAAAAGAAAAAAGAAGTATTCAAATCAATACTTTTATTTCCATAGGCACCTTTGCAGAATTTGTAGGTTTTGTAGGAGGGAGCCATATGCTTGGACATATAAGCCTTTTTCCTTCCTTAGCACCAGTCGCCCATTATTTCCTTGCAGGGGGGCTCCTTATTGTCTCAGCGACAAGCCTTTTTGAGGCCGGAAAAGAAATAAAAAAAATAAGCGAAATTAGTTCATTTAATATCCCGGGTATGAACCGAGAAATGTTAGTAATTCCAGATCTTATTCATGATTTGTTCTATGATCATGAGCAAGGATTTACTAGAGAATTTCAAGAAAAAATAAACGACAATTTAGGACTGGATAAACAAGAAAAGCTAAATGTGAGTAATTTTACAAAATTTCTCAAAACTGAATACAAAAAATCTATCAATAAGCGAGTATCTCAAAGAACCTGGAATAGTAGTTTTAAAATTAGTTCACGCTTACTTGTAGGAACTGGTACAGGTCTGCTAGCAGCTCATGAATTGGCTGCTATTGCTGGGGTAGTATTTTTACCTTCGTTAGGATTGACACTTACAGGAGTAGGAACAGGTATTGGAGTAGCAATTGGCGTAATCGGTTTTCTTTACTACCTTAAATATATAAAATCTGCTCCTCCCGTGGATGTAGAAGGTCTGAACACCTCCCATATTGGGACTTTGCGCATGGAAATTTTAAGTATCATCCTTAAACTCAATTTAGACCCCCCATCTGAAGATGCAGACTTCGAAGAATTATACCGATTCTTCGTCAAACTATCTCCCATCGATGATATCTCTCATTCAGAATCGGCTCCAAACCAGGTTCCGTTTGTAGGTCAGGTTGAAAGTGAGCAAGACAAAGTACTTGTAGCTGCACAGATATTAAAACGACTTTACAGCAAAGGACGCTTAAATCAAACTGCTCAAGCTGTTTTGACTAAGTTTTTTGATAATAATCAACCTGAAGTATTTTTTGATTGGAGACCTTATATAAGTTGGGACAGCAGTAGAAAGGAGGGAACTTTCCACTGGAATAAGATTGTTGCTGATTGTTTAAATAAAAAGGAACCAAGAGCTATTATACTTTTCGATGAGTTTGTAAGAAACGGAATCAAAACTGAGTATGAAATTTTACAAGATGACCTTAAACTTACCATCGATCAGTTTGTCAAACTATTGCGGAAACATAAAAAAGGAAAGCTAGAGCATTTAATCTCTTCAGTTAAGCCTTTAGCCAAAGAAACTTTAAGTAATACTCTAGCTTATAATGTCTAGTTATAATTAGACAAGAAACTAAATTCTTTTGCATAATAAAGCATTTGGTTTTTAAAATTTTCAGGGTAGCTAATGGTAATGTCAATGATCTCTTTGTTTTCATCAAAAACTGGATGTAACTGCGGATTAATAAATCCAGAATAAGGTGCTTGGTTAAGCTTACCCCAGCGATCTAAGACTTCTTTATGAAGCTCAGGATCAATTTTAACTCCATAGTTTTCCACCAGAGCTTGTCCAGCGTCGAAATCACCAACTGACTTTACTCTTTGTACTTCTTTTAAGAGCTCTCCGAAGATTTCTCTAAGTTTATTATAATCATTAATGGTGAAGTATGTTTTATCTTTCATTTTAACAATTTCTATTACATTATCCGCCTTGCCTTGTTCTAAAGCCCAACTTGAAATCAATTGACGGTTTCGCATGTGAGATTCCTCGATCACATCCCCTTCATCAATTCTTGCCAGTTGTTTCATAAGGCCAT
Organism: Oligoflexales bacterium; assembly: GCA_045105515.1. Lineage (GTDB taxonomy): Bacteria > Bdellovibrionota_B > Oligoflexia > Oligoflexales > Bog-1112 > JABSRF01. Next base: position 16,384 of record JBGCDR010000455.1, on the reverse strand, counting down.
TTGTTATGTATTGAATATACTCAGCTTTCATAACATCTGACGCCTTTGCTATCTCACCATTTTTTTCCGTAACCCCAATCTGCTCGAGATACTCATCACCAATGTAGTAGAGAGCTACCAAATCTGCTCTTGCTTCTTCAAGGGTACTTGCATATTGCTTTAAGGTTTCACTTGGAGTTCCCACTCCATCCAAAATCTTACCTGAAGCATGTCCAATTACCTCGTGCAATCCAGTGGACAGCCTATCTGCTATGCTTCCATATTTTCTCACAATATCAATGTGCTCAGGCAAGAAAAATTCCTCGAGAACACCACTTGATTTTGCAGCTTCTTCATAGGCTTGTTCGATATTACCTAATGATACTGACTTAGATCCATGGTTTGCTCTAATCCAATTAGCATTGGGTAAGTTAATACCTATAGGAGTTGCAGGAGAAGAATCTCCAGACTCCATTACCACATTTATGATCTTGTAAGAAACTCCGGTAACCTCATCACGCTTATGAGCAGGATCAATTGGCGAATGTTCTTCAAACCATGCGGCACTATCACTTAGGACACCAAATTTTTTAGTAGACTCAAGATCTTTCGTAGAAACCACAGATTCCCAGGATCCAGTTTTTCCTAAGGGATCATTGTAAACTTCAATAAATCCATTAATAGCATCTACCTGAGGCTCAACATCTTGAACCCACAAAATGTTATAAGCATCAAATTTTTCCAAATCTCCGGTTTCATAGTACTCAATGAGTTTTTCTAATGACTGCCTTTGCAGATCAGTTTCTGAAACGGTCACAGCTTGCTTCAACCAGTAAACTACCTGGGTTATAGCTTTATCGTACATCCCTCCTACTTTATAAACTAATTCTTTTATTTCTCCATTTTCTTTGATCAATTTGCTATTGAGACCATATGAAATTGGAGTGACATCATCAGGATTTGCTTCAATTAAGCTGCGATAAAATTCTTCTACTTCAACTTGCGTTAATCCTGCATAAAAATTGACTGCAGATGTTTCTACGAGATCTTCTGTCTGACTTTGGTTAACCTTTTTAGCGTCGAGGCTTTCATCAAGAATTAATGGGCTCATTCGATCTATAAATGAAGCAAGGTCTTCACCATCTTGAATAGGAAAACTTTCAAGATCTGAGCCAAGAATCAAGTTCTTTAAATATCCTTGATCGATTTCAGGTACAAATTTATCAGTAGAATAGTGATGATGAATGCCATTTGAAAACCAGACACGCTTAACATATATCATGAACTTTTTGAATGCTTCGGAACTTCTTTCACCTTCATATGTTTTAACAATATTTTCCAAAGTCCGACGAATACTAAGGTTATGTTTATAATTTTGATCCCAAATTATATCACGACCAGACAAAGCAGCCATTGACAAAAAGTAAGAGAGTTTCTTCTGGCTTAAATTCAAATCAGCAAAATCAGGGTTGCGATAGCGCAGAATCCTCAAATCAGCAAAATTTTCGCTTAAATATTGAAACTCTTTTGTTTGCTCCTGCTGACTAATACTACTCTTGCTTTCAAATAATGTACAGGCAGCTAGACTTGTCCCAACAGCAATTAAACCAACATTTCTTAACTTGCGAAATTTAGGTGATCTTATCACTCTTCTCCCCTTTTTTATGCAAAGATGACTAAAAGAAAATCAGTCTTAGGTTCTAAAGGATAATCGCTATAATTGGGCACAGAAGGCTGGGCAGCTCGCCCAAAGCGAAACACATTTGCCCAGTCTACTCAATTTGAAGAAAATATAAACAAAATACAAATATTATTGTTTCACCCACAAGTTTATTAGGTTACATCCATTCAAATATATAGTGTTACAATAAGAGGAGTCACAAAATAAGATATTCGGTCTAATTTGCCGAATCAGGTTCACAGAATCTATCTCATAAGAGGAAGGATCAGCTAATGATAGCATTCAATCCAAAAATTTTTATCGCGTACGTGCTCATCTTTATAACCAGTTGTGGTAGTAGTTCAAATATTAACAATCTCTTATTTGTCAGAAGTACCGATGAAGAACGGGTTGATTCCTTACTAGCAAAAGCTCAAGCATTACATGATACCGGAGACTTTGAAGACTCGTTAAAACTTCTCGAATCGGCATCAGCTTTTACTAAAAACAATGAAGCCGTCATTGAATTGAAAGCATCAAATGAATTAGCACTAGCAGGTTTTGGATTGTTCGAACTTGTAGGAAAACTAATTGAAATTTCCACAGACACATCAAGTAGCGGCGGCACAGCTGATATTCTCAATACTTTGTCAGGTATTGTTTCTGTTTCTACAGATGAGTTCGGCTTGCTGGGAACAAAAAGTGATCTTGCCGATAATAATATCTTAAAAGATCTAACTGTCTACGTCCCCAATTATCCAGGAGATCATTCGGATGGAAGCTCAGCAAGAGCAACTATCCCCACACTAAAATATCTAAACAAAGCAATAAAAACCGTCTGCCCTCTAATCGCCGAAGAACTCCGACAAACTGATGGAAGCATCATCCACAACCGTTACCAATGTGAACCCTTTGAAGGAACTTCTGTAGTCCCCGCAAAATCATACTTCGTATTTTTTATGAGTCATTTAGCTGAAGTCTTGATCTTTAACCTTGTACTTTTATATACCGATGATGAGGCCACCTCTAGTAGTAGCTCTTCTAGTGCTCAAAATAGTTCAAATATATTCAAGAGAATTTCAGCATTATCTACAGCATCATCAAACTTCGATATTAGCAATCTATCAGCCATTACTGAAGCTACTAGTGAAGTAGTCTCCAACGTTACCACTATCTTCGATACTAACCAAGGTTCGATGCTATTCGAATTGATGAATGATCTTAAAAAAGCTGTAGGTTCTTTCGAGTACATTGAAGGAATTGATGCTTCAGTTACTGGTTCCCTAACTAAAGCTCTCGAGGAGATTGAATCAAAAGCAAGCCAAGCAAGCAATACCGTCAGTGAGGTTTCAGGCCAAACAAGCGCTCTAAAGAACCAACTTGGTAGCCAGATTGTTGCTAACCTTAACAGTCAAGTGGACACGGTTGTGGATAAAATTGCTGAGCTAGAAGCACAGCAGGATAGTTTAAGTGCTGAAGATCAAGAAAAACTAACCCAAGCTAAAGAAGATGCAAAAGAAATGTGTGGTTCTATGGACACTCTTCTTAGCGACCTTTCAATTGATGCACCTGATGGATGTAGCGCTTTATAAGCTGGAGGTGATACAGAGCTTGGATTTTGGTGATTTAGCAGCTAGCTAAAGTTTAAACAAAACCTAGCTTCTGTCCTCATCAACAACACCTCGACCAGACTTTTTCATCTTTTCGAGCTGTTCCTTATGCTTCACACTGTGACGAGTCCAAGGTGCAAGCTCCAGACGCCTTTTTGGAATAGGTTCACCAGTCCCCTCACAGTAACCATAATCCCCAGACTTTATTTTATTGAGAGCATGCTCAACCTCTGCAAGCAGTTTTCTCTCTCGATCTAAAAGGCGGAAAGTTAGGTTTTGTTCTATAGTTGCTGATGCTAAATCAACTTCATCCATCATTTCATTTGTATCAAGCTTGATACTGCCTGCTTTCACAGCATTTTTAGCATTGTTAATAATCTTTCTTTTTTCCTTCGAAAGGATTAGCCAGAATTTTTCGAGCTCTTCATGAGAGAACAGTTCGGACTCTGCAACTTTAGGCATTTCTTCCAGGAAATCATCTGATTTCGCTTCAGTCATGGGTCACCCCTTAACACAACTTCATTTTGTTTCGTTATTTTCATAACTACAAACCGTAGTATACCAATATTTTTATTTTTTCTGCAAACCAAGGATTTCAAGCAAAATCCGCCATTAATTCTACGGACAAAGACTAGTTTTGTCTATCCTGAAATAAGCTTCTTTGAGAAGGCTCATTTAACATGGATTTTAAGTCACTAAGTATATTCAAAGCTTGCAATGGTGTGGTTTTGTTAATTTTTATCCTTTCAAGTTTTTCTGTCAAGGGTCGAGGATAATTTTCGCTTTCCTGAGCAGTCAAAGAAAATGGATTCTCTTGCTGTTTTGAAAACAAGCGGGGATCAGATTTTTTAGCAACCGATGCACCCTTGCGTTCACTGCCAGAAACTAAATCTACCTGCCTATTTATCTGTTCTTTGCTTGTTCCTACGTAATGTTTAGCTCGCTTTAAAACCGAGTCAGGAACTCCTGCCAATTGAGCCACCTCAAGCCCGAATGAGCTACCACTTGCTCCTGAAACGAGCCTATGAGTGAAAGATATTTTTCCTTTATTCTCAACAACTTCAGTCTGGACCAAATGAACTGAAGCTTCTTTGGCAGCAAGATCGACCAATTCATGGTAGTGAGTCGCAAACATAGTCCAGCATTTTATACGCTTCGCAATATGTTCCAGGATTGCCGATGCGATTGCTAGGCCATCTTCCGAAGATGTACCTCGCCCTACCTCATCTAAGATAACAAGGCTTTTTTCCGTTGCATTTCTCAGAATAAAAGCAGCTTCAGTCATCTCTACCATAAATGTAGACAGACCACGAGAAAGATCATCAGCAGCACCAACCCTGGTAAAAACACCATCAAACAATGGTATTTCAGCTCTTCTTGCAGGAACAAAACAACCTATTTGGCTCAAAATCGCACAGATTGCAACCTGACGCATTACAGTTGATTTACCAGCCATATTGGGCCCAGTAATCAATAGTTGTCTACTTTTCCCATCCATACGTATGTCATTTGGAACAAAATTATGCCTCCCAACAAAGTGCTCGACAACTGGATGTCTAGATGCTTCCAGTACGAAAGCTTCACGATGACCAATAAGTTTAGGCAAACAAAAATCCCATTGAACGCCCAGCCATGCAAAACTCTGAATCAAGTCGATAAGGCCCAGATAACTAGAAACCATGCTAAATGAATCTTTAAACGTGCTGAGCTTTTCCAATAATTCTTGATATAAATCACTTTCTCTAGCAATTGCCTTTTCCTTAGCAGAGACCAGTGTTTCATCTAGGTCTTTCAGCTCATCAGTAACAAACCTCTCACAGTTAACCATGGTTTGGCGTCGGATAAAATCATCTGGTATTTTACCTAAATTTGATTTTGTAACTTCAATCACAAGGCCAAAAGTTTTATGGGACTTTATTTTTAGACTCGATATACCCGTACGTTGCCGCAACAATTCACAATACTCTTCTACCTTCTTCTGTCCTCCTAGAGAATAAGAGACGAGCTTATCTAGAGTTTCATCAAAACCATATTTAAAAACTTCACTACCCTCTCCGAGAGAACTGGGAGATTCCTGAAGGGCATGTTCCAGTTCACTTAAGACTGATTCCGCATCAGAAAACCGCTCTATGATATTTGCCAGAAACTCATTTTGGACAGCTTGTGCTTGGCTAAACAACAAGCGAATAGACCTTGCTTTTTGCAAAGCATCCCGGGCCCTAGCTAGTTCAAGAGGGCGTGCATGCCCACCTAAGATTCTGCACGAAAGCCTCTCCAAATCTGATAAGCCTTTAAGTGTAAGCCTTAACTTACCTAGGAAGGTGTCTCCTTGCTCTATGAGATATTTTACCGCCTCATGCCGTTGTCTGATAGGTTCCTCCTTTTGATAGGGATGAGCGAGACTCCACCTCAGAGCTCTCGATCCCATAGGAGAAAGAGTTTGGTTTATCTGCTTAAAAAGACTTCCGTCAGTCTTGCGAAGATGCGATGTTTCGAAAATTTCCAGATCTCGGATGACTGTCTCATTCAAACTAAAACAATCAGGTTCATGCAATGGCTTAACTGTCAAAAACTGTTTAGTTGCTGCCTGCATGCTCAAAAAATGGCTAAGCAAAGCCGCTATTAGAACCTGGCCACCAGAAACTGCCCCACAAGGATGTTCAGTCAGGGAATCAAGGTTGAAGACATTCTTAAGAACTTCGAGCTGCTTTGCCTCATCACGCAAAATTCCTTCTGGGAGAGGGCCAATGAGCAAATGATTACGTTTGCAATAAGAATCTAATAAGGAATTTACTTTGTCTTGGCAAAAGCGTCGTACCAACAATTCCTTAGGCTGAAAAACCTCGACCTGTTCTCTAAGATGATCGAAGGACTTGGCAGCACCAAGGCGCAGCTCCCCAGTAGAAATATCAGCAACTGCCAAACTCCATACCTTAGATTCTGGGCATTCATAAGCTGCCATTACATAATTCGGCTCATCACTAGTCAAGCCCTCTAACTCATCGATGCAGCCAGGACTCATAATTTTTATGATATCTCGTTTTACAAGTCCCTTGGCTAGCGAGGCGTCTTCTACTTGATCGGCTATCGCCACTTTATAACCAAGCTTGAGGAGTTTTAGCCAGTAGCTAGGAGCACTGTGATGCGGGACTCCACAGAATGGTATCCTATTTTTATCGCCTCGCTCACGGCTGGTCAGTGCGATTTCCAATTTCGGAGCAACTTCCTCTGCTTCTTCACCGAAGATTTCATAAAAATCACCCATGCGAAAAAAGAGCACAGCTTCGCCACTTTTTACCTTCAGTTGGTAGTATTGCTGCATCATAGGGGTCATATTTCCAATTTCGGAAGTAGTCGGCTTGCTCATCGCGGACTCCGTAAGGTTTTATTCTAATTGATATTCACGAATGGAATAGGCGTTACCAAGTGTCAAAAAACGACACTGAGAATTTTCTAGTTTGTAAGCCAATTGTAAAAGAGAAAATCCGGTCGTAATTACATCATCGATAAGTAAAGTGGGTATACTATCCCTTCTCACCGGAAAATTCAACTGCCGGGCAGACCTCAACTTCTGCTTTGAGCGCTTAAATATTCGCCAATGATTGGCGATCGGCGCAATCATCAACTTTTTGTTCCAATGGTAGGCACATTCGCGGGCAAGAAAATAAGTTATATCTATGCTCCCACGAATACGACCTGAAAAACTTGATGGCACTGGCATAATGCACTCACAAAGATCAAGCTCTCTCTTAGTACTAGGGTGATGTAAAAAAAGATCTACTAGTACTTTTAAAAGCGTATGATCTCTGCCAACTTTTGTCCTCAGGATTAAATCTCTGATCACACCTTTATATGAATAGAGACTAGAACCGATGGGGTAGAAAAATCCGGGTTCTTCCAAGCAGTCAAAGCAAGCATTACAGAAATTTTTATTGAGCTCTTTCGAACCGTTAGGTGGAAGTTTATTGCAGGCTACACATGATGCCATAAAAAAATCCTTTGCTACCCTAAGGATGCGGTGAAAGGGGATTTCTCGACAAGCTCGAAATGACAAATTCAAACACTCAAAGATTCAACAAAAGCCATCTTGACTGACAACTCAGCAACCAATCATCTCGACTGACCCGCCTTGCTTTAGCAAAGGAGGGAAATGGAGAGATCTTAGGGCAAAGATGGATTTCTCGGCCTAAATCGAAATAACGCAAGCTTTCAGGAATTTAGAAATAGAGAGACGAATCTATAAAGGCAAGAGACTCATACCATTGCCTTAGTCATCGAAAGGAGTGCTGGCAATAGATTTAGGATACAAGCTTTCTAAAGCATAATAATCTCTAAGTTGATTAATAAATATATGAACCATAACTCCACCATAGTCGAGAAGTATCCAATGCCCACTTCCTCTTCCTTCAATGGCAGCTGGCTTAAGCTTGACTTCTTGTAGACAAGTTTCCTCAACTGAATCACAAATAGCCTTGGTTTGTTTGTCTGTATCCCCCGAGCAAATGATCTGGTAGTCACAAACGTCAGATTTTCCTCTCAAGTCAAGAAAAACTAGCCTTTTAGCTTTTTTATCTTGAGCAGCCTTCCATGCTGCTTTAACTAACTCAATGCTCACGCACTTATCCTTTCAATGATAGAGTCCATGGGAAAAAATATATGACTTAATTTCTTCTGAAACTTCGTCCCTACTTATTTTCCCCTGGTCTGCAATAGAAGTTCTTAGATCACTGCTAGCCAGCAATATCGGTTTTATATCCCGATAGCAAACAAAGGTATTACAAGAAGGTATAGTCACAACATTTTCATGTTTCTGACCTACATGTTCTAATCCCAAATCTTTGCAAACAGACTTTATTTTTTCTTTTAGCCCAGATGCACCAGGCTCCCTTCTCACAACAAAAACAGAAGTAAGCTGAAGAATTTCTAGTGGCTCGTTCCACTCTGAAAACTTTTCCCACTGGTCTTCTCCCATAAGAAAACACAGACGAGCTTGAGGCAGCTTCTGTTTTAGAATTTTGAGGGTCTTTAAAGTAAAATTTGGAGGATCAATTTCAGCCTCAATGGAACTAACTGACACCCTGAGCTCGTGCTCATTCTCAAAAGCAAGACGACACATTTCAAGACGCTTATTAAAGTTTGCTGTTGCAGGTTTCAGAGCCTTAGCAATAGAAACAGGGGCATTTGCCGGAACAACCAAGATTTTTGTCTCTGGGAAAAAATCTAAGCACGTCTTTATACAATATTCATGCCCAAGATGCGGAGGATCAAAACTACCACCATAGATAACTAAATCAGGATTTTGGTACCCATTAGGTAGTGGCATAGGACTCACGTTCACTGCTGAATTCTTGATTATCGCATGCAGAGTAAATCATGTCTTTAGCATCTGGCTCTGAATTACAAATATATTCAAACAAAGCCCTTTTTAAGGCTCCAAGGCCTGCTCCGCTTACAGCAGAAATCTGCAATATCGGATAGCCTGCTTGTTCTATTTCGCTGAGACGTCGGTCTACTTCTTCCTGTGGAAAAGCATCTGATAAATCCAATTTATTCAACACGATCACAGCTTCTTTTTCTAGCATCTTCGGACTATAAGATTTCAGTTCTTCCTTAAGCTTTTCTAAACTCGCTAGCGGTGAAGGCTCAAGCATGTCAAAAGTATCAACAACAAAAGCAATCACCTTAGTTCGTTCAAGATGTCTCAAGAACTCCAGACCTAGCCCTTTCCCAGAACTAGCACCTTCGATCAAACCAGGAACATCCGCAATAACAAAGGAATCCTCACTGTGTTCTCCGAGCTCCACAACACCTAGATTAGGAACTAAGGTTGTAAATGGATAATCTGCAATCTTTGGTTTTGCAGCACTAAGGCGGCTCAACAAAGTCGACTTTCCAGCATTAGGAAATCCAGCAAGCCCCACATCTGCGAGGAGCTTGAGTTCCAAACGCAAGGTCTTATGAGCACCTTTTTGCCCGTGAGTAAAAAAATACGGAGCCCGATTAGTTGCAGACACGTAGTTAAGATTTCCATAACCGCGCTTACCGCCCTGAGCAACTAGTAGTTGCTGTCCTGGCTCTATTAATTCACCTAATACTTCGCCGCTATCGCGATCATAAACCACCGTACCCCTTGGGACTCTTATGGTCTTATGACGCCCACACCGACCAGTTTTATTATTTGCTTGGCCTTTACCACCATGCTCGCCCCGGTACACCTGTCTGTAGCGTAGGCTACTTAGGGTATTTAATGACGGCTCCGCTATCAGTAAGATATTGCCACCGTTACCACCATTGCCACCATCAGGTCCGAGCTTTGGCTTATTTCTGGCCGAACGAAAACTCGATATGCCATCCCCACCATTACCGGCCGTTACATGTATCTCTGTTTGATCGATAAACTTCATAATCTAAAACCCGCTATCAGTTTTTATGAACTCGTTCACCAAGAAAGACGGGCATAAGGTGGGATAAAAACAAAACCACAAACCCACAACCTCCTCATTTAAGGAGGTGGCCTGGCTTGTACTTTAGTAGCATATTTTCTTTTAGGTAAAACTTAGGATGCTGGAGCTATGCGTACTCTTTGGCGATTCTTGCCAAAGCGTTCGAATACAACCTGACCCTCAACCTTTGCGTAGAGAGTATAGTCTTTTCCAGTTCCTACATTTTCACCGGCGTGAAATGTGCTGCCAACCTGCCTTACAATGATGCAACCAGGGTGAACCTTAGTCCCACCAAAGACCTTTACCCCACGGCGTTGAGCATTCGAGTCGCGACCGTTTTTAGTACTACCGCCAGCTTTCTTATGTGCCATTTAAAGCCTCGTGCTTTCAATTATTAAGCGTTAATTTTTTTGATCTCAACAACAGTTATTGGCTGCTTGTGACCACGCTTCTTTTTGTAATTCTTACGACGTTTAAACTTAAATACAATGATTTTAGGATCTCTTGTCTGCTCAGTAATAACTGCTTCTACTGATGCTGACTCAAGATACGGAGCGCCCACATTGGCTTTGTCTCCGCCTGAAACCATAAGTACTTTGTCAAATTGAATAGTATCACCTGCAGCGCCATCTACTTTATCAATACGAAGGCTATCCCCTTCTTTTACGCGATACTGATGAGCTCCAGCTTTAATTACTGCGTGCATTTTATCTAGCTCCTTTAGGTACGACCACAGAATCTGCGAACGCTTTGTTCTGAGGGCATGACATTCTGTCCTAGCATCCTGAGTCTGTCAAGCCCAAAGACTCTTCGTGCCCGTAGAGTAGGTGTTCTTAACAGATAATTTGGCAAAAACATACCATTTTTCAGAAAAAATATGCTACCCTTGGTATGAATAGCCTATTTCTCGAAGGTTAGAGCTATGCCTTATATTGATAGCACTCAAGGAAAGGTCTATTACAAGGTAATGGGCTCAGGACCTCCTCTTCTAATGCTGCATGGCTTGTCCCGATCATCACGACATTGGGAAGGCTTCGACAAGCGTTTGGCGGAAAATTTTACCGTCATCACGCTCGATTGCCGAGGAATAGGCCGATCTCATAGCAATATAAGCTGGAAAGATTCAACCCAAGACTTAGCTGAAGAAGTAAGGTTAGTGCTAAACCACCTGGGTATCGATAAAGCCCACCTGTTTGGCATGTCCCTTGGGGGAATGGTCGCACTAACTTTTGGTCTGAAATATCCACATCTTACTGAATCCCTCGTTGTTGCAAATACCAGTACCTCCGGGCTAAATACCCTCAGAGTCTACCCTCAGGCGATTGGCGCAATGGCTATCGCCGCAGTCGTGCCACGTTTTCTTCATCCAATCATGGTGCATATGTGTAGCTGTCCGGAAACGAGCAGACCACAAAAGCAGGAATTTGTTGAGAAGTGGAGGTCGATCGATGAAGCCGAAGGGGTGCGTTACCTCAGCACCATAAAGCAACTACTTATTGCAGGTAAATTTCGCAAAGGTATTGGGCTTAGCCAACTGACTAAACCCACCCTCATTGTTTACGGTCAAAAAGACCGTTTCGTTCCACCGGCAAATTCCCATGCGCTTTTTGACTTGCTACCCCAAGCTGAGTTAAAGCCAATTGCTGGTACAGGTCATGAAATCATCACCGAGAAACCAGATGAGTTGGCACAGTCTATCGTCAGCTTCATCAAGCAACTTGAGAGGTAGAAAGTTCCCAGAGCCAGAAAAAGCTGCCGCATTTGACCTCCTCGTATTTTATTTTTCCTTACATTTCTAGCTACATATAAATGGCACGATTCCTGCTTTTAAGAAGGGGCCATAAAAGAAACTTTATAGGAACTTATGAAGCCAACAAACCAAATAGGTACAGCAGATTTTTTCAACCAGCCTCTACCGAAAGATCGTAGGCCCGTAAACAGGCCTAAGAACAAAGGTAAAGACTTTGGTACAATGCTGCGCTCCGCTCCTAATAATCCGAGAAAAGACCATGCTCGTAAGGCCGATGATCGATTAGTAAACTCCTCTCAACAACAAACTAACAACAATCGTATTCGTGAAAAAATTGAGACCAAACCTCAACAATTGAACCAAAAACCCACAATTAGAAAGCCAAGCAGGGCACTTAGGTCTTGGGGACATCGACTGGCAAAACAAGAGGGTGGACTTCAACGCTTCCCAGCACTAAGTTTTCTTGAAGGAAAGAGCAACTCACAGGTTGGAAATCAACTTCCTCAATTGCTTAGCCAAGAAAATAGCTTCCTAGCACAAGCGATCGGTAGCGACTTAAAAGTTCTAATGCATTCTCAGTTTAAGCTCGGTGACCTAGTTGACATGCTAGGCTTAAGCGAACCTTTTATGGCGGAAGCTGAAAAACATGGCTTAGATCCAAACGAGGTGGTGTCCCCAAAACATTTCTTCCAATCCTTAGGAATTGACCCACACAAAGTCATTGCAGAAATAGATCGTCTAAAAATACAGCTGTCTAAAAATGGTTTAGGAAGCTATCTAAACCAGCACCCAAATGCAACACACAAGCAGCAAACTACAAGCCGAAAGGGTATAAAGAGTACTGAATCAAGCTTTGACTCTGTTCCAAATCCAAAGCAGATACCTCTTTACCCTATCAAGAAGCTAAGCCAAACCCCTGAATTAGAACATTTATGGCAAGCTCCGACAGAACCACAAAAATCGATTCAGAAATCACCAGGAGGTGAAGTAAATCCTTTTACTAGACTAGAGAAAAAACAACTACAAAGCTTGCAAGCCAAGCACACTCCAATGCAAAGTTTGCACCCACTAGAGCATCAGCAAATAGGCACTCAGAGGCATAGCGCACTGCAGCAGCAGGCTCCTTCTCTCTTAAACCAGCAGTATTTAAGAACAGGGAAAAATCAATCTGAAGCTCAAACTGTCAAGCAAATCCCTATTCAAAATGGCTTTTTAGAAGCAGGGCAAAGTAGAAAGCAAGCAAGCCCCAAACCTGATTTTAACCCATCAACAATTGCTGGTGCTCAAAGTTCCACTAAGCCAAATATTGCCGATATCATAAAAAATTTGAACTCTGACAAAAGTAAAAAAAGTCCCATTGGTTTACCTAAAAATTCGGTAAGCAATGATCTAAGCCATCTCTTTAAGGGTAAAAATATTATCAATAAACCCCTACAAACAGATCCTAAATTAAACACATTTGAAACTTTAGGTAAGGTAGATCAGCTGGAACCACACATAGTATTACAACAACAAACGAGCAATATACAAAAAGAACAAGAATATGGATCGGACCTTGGTCTCGACCTAGGAAAGGTCGCTGTGGGTTATAAACAGTCAATGCCGAAGGACTCATTTGAAACCATTCAAAGACAGCTAAAAAATCCATTTACAAGCAGTCCGAATGCTGAAGCTAATTCTAGCGATGAAGAAATGCTTCAATTGGATTTAGAAAAGAATCCTGAGCTAACTATTGCCGGAACAAATGCTTTACACCGACCCAAGCAACAAACGAACACTAAAATAAAATTAGCAAAACACAATGCTATCAAAGAAATAAGACCAAATAGATTTGATCTATCTACTCAAATAGAACCCTTGAAGCAAGAAGAGCCAATACAAGCTAAATCAAAAATAAATTTACAGAATCTTGAAGCACCTGAGATAGATTTGCCGAAACCAAATACACAAAATTCTCCTTCCATTGTGCAAGAGAGTGCATTTGATTTGAGCCCTGAGTTAACATTTGAAGCAAGACAAGAAATGCTCGATAAGATTGCCGAACAATCCCTGAATCTTAACCGGCAGGGAGGAGGAAGAGCTAACATTGTAATTTCTGACAAAAACTTCGGTGAACTTTCTCTTGCAGTGCAAGTAGAAGGCAATGAGGTGCAATTAAAAATGAATAGCCAATCAGATCAAATCCGTAACCTCCTAGGCCAAGATATCAATAATCTAAAAGACACTCTCTCAGGGCAAAACCTCAACCTTGTGCAGGTCGATGTAAGTAACAATGAGTATGGGCACGATTCGAATCATCAAAACAACAATTTTCAATTTCTTGAACAACAAAGACAAAATCAATTTTCAGGCTCTCCAGAACATGGAGAGTCATCAAAAGCTAATCAACGAGGCCAGGGAGACATCTTAAATATTAATAAGACCACTGAAAACTTTCCTAATATGAGTCATAACCTATTAAGTAAACATATCCAGGTAGCAGCCTAAGGAATTTATAAGGACCCAATTATATGCGCGCATCTTTAAAGAATAAGATAGCTCCACCAGTAGCGAGGCCAAATAAGGACTACAACCAAGCTAAGGTAAAACACTTAACAAAAAAAACTGATGTTAATCCAGTAGATTTCAAAGAGCTTTTGATGAGATCCAATCGGGATGTAAAACAAAAAAGACAGGCCGAAGCTAATGGAGACCTATCGGGGGCAAAAAGCTATGAAGACTTCTTGGAATCTTTGAACCAACAAACAAAGCAAAAAGATCTACCGAAAAACACCCTTGATAAAAATGACTTTCTTAACTTATTTATCACCCAGTTGCAAAACCAAGATCCATTAAACCCTAAAGATGGGACGGAAATGGCATCCCAGCTTGCTCAGTTTAACAGCTTAGAACAGATGATGAACATCAACACTGCACTAGAAAATTTGGGGAGCAAGACTGAAGAAGGTCATAGCATCCAGTATGTAAATTATATCGGTAAGGAAGTAGCAATTAACAATGGTAAAATTAGATTGGATGAAGGCTCACTTTCTAATGCAAGCTTCAAAACCGATATCCCGACTAACCGCACTACCATGACAGTAAGAGATTCTATGGGGAATATTATGGCTACCAAAGAACTAGGAGCCAAAGACGCCGGCGATCATAAAATCGAGTGGGACGGACGCAACAAAGATGGTGAAAAGGTCCCAGATGGAATCTACACCTTCTCTTTATCAGGAAAAGGCAAAGGTGAAACTGAAATTGACATCCCAGTGACCACCAGAGTAAAAATCACTGGTATTGACCTCAAAGACCAGGGGTCTGCATTTCACACAAACCTCGGTAAGGTCGCCTACAGCGACATTGCTGAAATCGGTGAACAGGGAGTCCGTGCTCAGAACACAGTAAAACCCGAAAAAGTGCAGCCCAATATGAAAAACAAGAACAAATCTATATTACAAAATCAAAGCAGTCAGCCACTTAGAACTGAAGCCGCAACGCCTGAAAACAAAAAAATAAATACCAAGCCTGACATCAGCAAAGCAAGGCCACAGCAAGGTTCAGATCAACTAAGCCAAAAGTTCTACCCAGAAATTAAGCAGCCTTTTACCGCTTTAGAAGCATACCGTGCCAATTCTCAGCCACGAGAAGAAAGCTAAGCCTTGAACTTAAACCCCTTATATTTACCACTCACCAACACTCTCTCTTGATTTCCACGGCTCTTTCGGCTCAAGAGCATCACCTTTTTGCAGAAGTTCTACTGAAATATTATCTTGGCTTCTGACAAATGCCATACGACCATCTCGTGGTGGCCTTAAGACTTGTATTCCTAAGTTTTCTAAATGATCGCAGCTTGCATAAATATCATCCACAGCAAATGCCACATGACCGAAATTACGTCCGACACTATAGTCTTCTTCAGAATCCCAATTATGAGTAAGTTCTATTTCTGGCTCTCCTTCCGCGGTAGCGAGAAATATCAGAGAAAATTTCCCTCCAGGATAATCATGCCTCCTAATTTCTTTTAGTCCTAGCCCTTCACAAAAAAAGAACAGGGCTGCTTTGATATCCTTAACCCGGACCATAGTATGGAGAAATTTCATCTTACTTCCTTTGTAGCTTCATCATTACACAGCGCCGATTATAAAACAGATCTATACAAACAAAAATCTATGTCACTATTATGCCCCCGAACCGAATGAATCTCATGGTGTTCGAAGAAAGTCATACCCTCGAACGAAGTGAGGGTCAGGGCTTCTCTTACGAACATGCCACATATCTTTATAGTTTCATCCAACTTTTTCATATAGTTACATAATAAATAAAAATAATTTGCACAAATCCCCAACTTTTGTTTAATAACGCCCCAAAAAATCCGATGCTGAGGCACGCGAGAAAACAAAACTGAGCTAAATTACAGATAAAATTCAAGAACTAGGAGAACTACCTTGAATCCTAAAACAAGCATAATCTCATTAATAGGAACCGTTTTCTGCATCAGCTGCGGAGAGCAAGTAAAAATGCATACTGCTAAAGCAAACAAACAAGCCCTTGAACACAAGCAAGTAGAATCCCTGACAACTGAAAAAGCCATATTTGATTTCCAAGTGGTATCGAATACCACCGTATTAGATAAGCAGCAAGAGACTAGCTTAGAACTAGAAAAAAGCATTGAAAGAGCCATTCTAGAAGATGAAACAATAAGCATTGCAATAAGTATTTATACTTTTGATGAAGATACTCAAGAACCCCTTAATCTCACCAGAGTCCCCCGGGTGCTCGATCACCTTTAAACTGACCCACTCAGTCGCACAAAATTGACCCACCCAGTCGCGTATGACCTGACCCAGGGAGTCATGACTTAATTGACCCACCCTGTCATCCCAGTAATGTACTGCTGCCTAACATAGGAGCAGCAGTCCAACATGAAAAGTCAGGCTATGATCAAACAAATTAAAGA
>JBGCDR010000454.1:0-27570 GCA_045105515.1 Oligoflexales bacterium | reverse complement strand
CAAAGCTAATGATGCTAATGGCTGCTAATGAATGTCGAGGGTTTGCGCAAAGGTAGCTAGCGATTCTATTCGTTGCACTAGGTTGCGTAATGGTTGCATTACCTTGTTGCAGAGCTTGCACTACTTTTGTAGATGGTTGCGTTGCATTCATTTCCGGCTCCTTGTGTTGTGCAACTTTTTTAGATGAGGTTGCAGAGGGTTGCGCAACATTATTCTTCGTAATTACAGTAGGTTGTGTTGGGGTTGCAGTGGGTTGCACAACAGGTAGCAAGGTTGCAGATTTGGGTTGCACTACAGTTGCAAGTCTAGGTTGTAGCGCTACTTCAGGTTGCAACTCAAAAACTTTGGCTTCGATGCCTTCCTCTTTTTCCTTTTTCTTGCGTCTATATTCTCGCCACCAAGCAGCATCACGCTTAGCTCCAGCCATTTGATTTCTCCTTTTTATATGAGCAACATTTTTCAGCCATGTTTGGGTCAACGTAACTATGCTTCTTAGAAAGGCAGTAATGGAGGTAGACTTGAACCCCTGCTCTCTTAACCCATCTGCCATTTGGGTCTAGGGTAGGTTCACCATCCGACTTGAAAAGAGGTCTCATGTTAGCTCCTTTGTACTGCAGTGGATTTCATAGAAGTTCTGAAAGTCTTGGAAGTCGTTTAGATATGCACGTCCATTAGTGAGATAAATGTCTAAACAATCTTGACCCATTTTTTGGAAGTGAGCTTGAATAGCTAAGTCATACTCTTCGATCGATTTAGGCTTGTGAACAGGCCTATGAGTAGGCACAGGCTTAGGAACATCTGTTTTTGGTTTACTTTGAGGCTTAGGGGGCATCTTTGTTTGTGTTCTATGATTATCTCGTCCATCTAGGTTTTGAGGTTTGCCTGATTTTTCATCCCCATTGGGACTAATACTAAGCATTTTTGCAATTCGCTTGATGTCATATTCATGATAAGTTTGGCCCTTCTTTTTGATACGATCCATCACAAATGCTGCAGAGTTTTCTAGGCTTTTTTCCAGCTCTTCTAAGAACAGCAACCTTGCTAGTGAATGTGGTTTTAGGCATGGTCTTGGGGTTTGTAAGCATTCGTATTTTTCAATCAGAGAAAGAGATTTACTCAACTGTTCGATAATCTGATCCACATTTCCATCGACGCTTAATCTTGCAATATTGGAGCAAATACTTGTGATAGAACGCTTAGATTCTGGTGCTTGCTTGAGGGCTTTGGCAAAGCGATCGCATAAAGAAATTGATTCTAATTTTTTAAAAATCTCACTCACCAGCTCCTTGGGTGGGTCAAATGTTTTAGCCTCGGTTTTTGGTTTTGGTTTAGTTTTGCAAGAGTGAGATCTTGTTTTATCAGCAGCTCTTGTAGAGTTAACCCTGACACCTATGTCGTGGGGGGGTGACATTTTTGCAGGAGCCGTAAAAAAATGCTGCTTTGCTCCAATACTGCGAAGGTGCCATGCTATCTTTGCATATTCAGCCCTTTTATCAGAGGCGTCGTATCCAGCTCTTTGCAGGTTGTTGATTGAGCTAGTTAGCTTATGAAGACTGGCAACATGGAAAACATAATCGGGTACTACAAATTCATTTCCGATTGTAATTACGTTTCCAGCTACATTTTTGCGATCCACGTGCTTTTCGATGTAACCTTTTTCAAGAAGTAAGCTAGTACATCTTTGAACTGTTCTTGCAGAGTGATGAAACTGACGAGCTATCTCTCTGTTGGTCATGGTGACCTTTTTAAGTGTGCCATCTTCCCAGTTTCGAGTGTCTTTAGCTATCATCAGAAAGATTGATTGAATAGAGCCTTTGAGAGGTAGCCATGAAAGGTGTTTTTCGATCGCTCTAGATCCTACAGCGGGAATCTCTGGTTCTGCTCGCCGAGCTGCGCCTGTTGTCTTAATTTTTGACATAATCTACCTATCCTCTTTCTTTGAAAGCGAGAGCTTTAAGAAGTGGTTTTTTAAAAACGTAGTGCTGCTTAGGTCAGGTCATTTTTATAAAAGAAACCGCCTAAAATTTGACCAATTCGATTCTATTTAGCTAAGTAGCTAAACAAAGTCGCACATGAATTAGTCTGGTACTTAAAGTGTTAGTCTGATTGTATTTTTGATCTTAGTGGGGTTTTGAGCTTTATACGCGGGGGTTTGAAATCTATAATAGCCATTAGGCACTCCTCTGGTTTTGACAGGGGTTTGTTAAGAGCTTTGTTGTTGTTTGGCGCAACTTCAAGGCTCGTCAAAATCTTCTAGTTAAATCAATCTTATTCACTATTTTTTTTCTTGCAAGCTGGATGGCTAGAAGTGACCTTGAATAGAGGGTTTTTACCTTATTTGATTAACTATTAAAATACTATGAAAAACCCAATTAAATTAAGGTGTAATTATGAGCCCAGATAAAGTTATTTTGGGCAGGTGTTTGGGCCTGGTTTTACATTTTTTATTAAAAAGCCGAGGTATATTGAGGTATTTTAACAAAAGATTCTTTAGGAATAAGATGCTGATACAATTGAATTTATCTGTATAAATTGAGCGTTAAACAAATGTCTTTCTTATGGTCGATGATTATTATACCTTTTTAAGCAGGCTGCCTACAGAAATTTGGTAAGTATTTGCAGCTACAAAGGATTTCCCCATCTTAATGAGGCCTGCTCTTTAAAGGAGAGGTATCTGTAGCTCCTTGAAAGGAGGGAAGTTAAACCTTCTCCCTGAGAGCTTCGGTGGGTTTTTACCAACAACTGGCTCAAACCCAGCTAAGTGCGAATAGCTATTTTTGAGAGAAAGTGGCAAATATGGAGCAGGACAATCGTATAAATAGTGATCGAGAAACTTATATTGATGCTCTGCGTAAAGAGCTTCTCTACCTAATTGAGCGAGAATTGACCCCTCTCGCATTAAAGTATCGTTACAGTGAGGTTCCCCTTGAATCAAAAATCAAGTGGAAGCCTGTTGTCCTTTTGTTAGGAAATTATTCTTCTGGTAAGTCAACTTTGATCAATGAATTTCTGGGAAAACAAGTGCAGCATTCCGGCCAGGCTCCGACTGATGACTGCTTCACGGTAATAACATCTATGGATGATGATGAGGAACATGCTGAGGCTCAAGAGCTTGATGAACGAGATGGCAAGGTTCTTCTATATGACCCTCAGTACCCCTTCGAAATCCTTAAAAAATATGGTGATCGTTTTGCTTCTCATTTTCGTTTGAAAAAAGTGAAGGGAGTGCCAAAGTTAAAAAATTTAGCAATTATTGATACTCCAGGGATGTTAGACTCGGTGACAGAAAAAGATCGGGGGTATGATTACCAAGAAGTCATAGGTGATTTGGCGCAGTTATCTGATCTTGTATTGGTCCTTTTTGATCCCCATAAAGCGGGAACTGTCAGAGAATCCTATGCGAGTTTGAGAGAGACGCTTCCAGAGAAAACATTCGAAGATAGGCTCATCTTTGTCCTCAATCGAATCGATGAATGTGGCAATTTAGAGGATTTGTTACGGGTTTATGGAACCTTATGCTGGAACTTATCTCAGATGACCGGACGAAAAGATATCCCTAGGATTCTTTTAACATATGCTGAAAAGGAGGCTGCTTCCGGAAGAGAGTCGAAACCTTTTTTGAATTATTTAGCCAACCAGAGAGACGAGTTGCAGCAAGCTATTCTCAATGCTCCTAAGCATCGGCTTGATCACCTTGCAAGTTTTGTGGAGCATCATAGTAGTAGGCTTTCTACTTTATTGGGAGCATTAATTGCTTACAATAAAAAGCGAAGCACTTTCAGTTTACGGATGAGCCTCTTTGGTCTATTAGGAGCCCTTTTTTTTGCTGCTTCAATTGGGCTTTACCTTGATCTGGTTCAGCCTTTTGGTGAAATTAGTGATGGAATCGCAATACTCTGGGGAGGTATCTTAGGCACCTTCTTGTATGCAGGTTGGAACATTTTGCTCTATAAATATTTTATGAAGTTTTTTCACCAACAAATCATGGCAAATCTTGACCAACTAGCAAGTAACGATACCCAGAAGCAAAGAGATAGTTGGGCAAAAATAACAGGTCCGCTTACGGACTATTTGAATAGTGATCGCAGAATGACAAGCCTTACTTTGAAGAAGGAGTATGAGGCCGTGAACGGAATCTATGCAAAAGGTGCCCAGGAAATTAGGCTGGCGATTAACCAGCTTGGAACCATAAAAGCCAGCCAACCGAAAAAATACACAGAAAATACAAAGTAATATCCTAGGTAAACTTCTTCAATGTACAAGATTTAAAATAAATTTCTTCCCTTCTTTTTTTGTCACCCCTTTTTACTCAAAGCATCTTGGACTAGAATATAAGTGTTTTAGTAAGGAGTTTAAAGAGGTGTTGCCATGGAATTTCAGCAATTTAAATCAAATACTTTCATCAATATGCTAGCTTTTACTCAATATTTGCCGAAGCCATTGTTTTTAGGCAGTATTGATGGCTATGAGTCTGAGGAAGGAGATGACGATGAAGGTGTTGAAATCATACCCCTTGATGAAGAGCTGAATCAAGTCGTATTAAATTTAGAGGAAGAGGAAGATCATGAAGAACTCCCTAATGGTTTCAGTAAAATAAGTGATTCAGAAATGGACGATTATTCACCTGAAGAAAAATAAGAAAAGATCTATTATGCAATTAAACTATCAGATTTTTTTAGTACTATTGTCAATAGTGATTGCTAGCCAAGTTCAAGCTCAAGAAGCATTGAGACAACAAAAAGAATCTCTACTTGAACGTATTAAAGATGTTCACAAATTTGATCAGCAAAAAATGGATTCTTTAAAAAAGATATATTTTTCGTATTCCAGTATTAGCCAGGGCAATCCAGGTCCAACTAAACATCCGGTATCACGAAAAGAGTGCTTACAATCTACTAAACAAGCAAGTATATATGACAATCCCAAGTTTACAAATATCTGCAAAGATCGCTATATGGCTCCTTTACATGGGCCTATGGAACCAGAGGGCAAAGCAAAGGTTTGTATAGATCAGTTTGAATTTCCAAATATCCCCTGTGACTATCCGGTCGTTTGGGCTAGAGCTACAACTGCTCATCAAATATGCGAGGCTGTAGGTAAAAGGCTTTGTGATGCTTCGGAATGGGAACAGGCTTGCTCAGGCAGCTATGAAGGAGATCAATATGTACTTAGTGAACCAGGTACCTCAGTAAAAACAGCCCACCGATCGCAAAGAAAAAAGATCAATGCTGCTCGAAAGAAGGTTTGGGCATACGGCTTTTCACAGGACCATAGTAAGTGCGGTACCAATAGTGCTAAGAGCTCATCATGTAATCAAGCCTTACAAACTGGTAAAAGTGTGTGGAAGCACTGCGGATCTAATACATATCCTAGTGGGTACTTTCCTGAATGCAAAAGCAGTTTAGGAGTCTATGATCAGCATGGCAATGCAGCAGAGCATATGAATCTTCCACTTTTTCCTGGACAGTTAACTCGCGAGGGATCTACAGGTCATGTAGAGATGAAAGGAAGTTGGTTTATTTTTAAGAAATATTCAGCACACCCTGATGACTGCCTTTGGAGGGCTCCTTACTGGCACGGCACATCCCTTGCTCACCCTAAAAGTCATCAAAACTATCACTTAGGTTTTCGTTGTTGTAAAAGTCTGTAACGTTTCTCTCAAATTTAGTAGCTTTGATAAACAGCCGAACCCAGCTCCGAAGGGAGTTGGTAATAATTGAAAATGTAAAATTTGGAGCTGGGCTTTTAAGCTGTAATTATAAATATTTTAAGAAACTTTATTTTTATCTTGAGCTTCTTTCAAGGCTTTGCTAAAGCTCTCGGATTTACCAATCATACGAACAGAACCAAAGTTTTCATTGATAGCTTCTTCTTTCTTATCAAATAGATCTATGCTTGACATTACATGATTGTAAAATGGGTCAAAGATAAGTGGGTCAAAGTCATTTTCTGCTACTTTTTTCATTAGTTTGATAGCTTCAGCAGAGGTCAAAGCATCTTTATAGACGCGTTTCATCAATAATGCCGAGTATACGTCGGCTATCGAAACGATTCTAGTGTATTGATGAATCCCATTTTCGTCATCTTCTAACCTCCCCTTGCGTTGGTTTGGATATCCTTTTCCAGTAAATCGCTCATGGTGCTCTAAAGCAACTCTTGCGCTAACATCATGGATAGGTGCGCCTTTGCCAATAGCTTTAATAAGTTCATCATAGCCGTGTTGGGTATGGAATTTCATGATTTCAAATTCTTCAGGTGTGAAAATTCCTGGTTTATTTAAGACATGATTAGGGACACAGGATTTTCCTGCATCATGATAAAGGCCACATTGGGCAACTACTTCGCACTCTTGTTTGTGTAATGGGTTCGGTAAGAAGCTACTAGCAATAATTGCAGAAAGCATTGCCACAGATGCACTGTGATCATAAAGAGAAGAATCGCAGTTTATCATGCGACTCAAAGTACCTACGGCTACTTCGCTATCAATTTGAGTAGACATAAGAGTTGCGGTTGCTGCAATAGCTTGATTAGCTACATGATTGGTGATGCCACCTCGAACTATCATTTGGCTTGCGGAACTTAGAGTTGAATACACCTCGGTAACCTTTGGGTCCAAAGTTCTGTCCATTTCGAGAACTGCTTTGATTTTTTTACTTCTTACAGAGTCAATCATGGCCTCAAATTTTTTGTAGTCAGAACGATAGAGGCAGATTTCCACAAGTGCAGCAGGCTTTAGGGATGCTGCCCACATTTGTTCTAGCAACTCAGTGCTCAATTCATTAGGCTTTATAAACTCAATTATCTCATCACCGTTACGAAAAAACAGCGAAAAGTCTATTTTTTCTACTTCTTTAAGGTAAGGAAATAGCTCTAAGCAAATAGGGATAAAGCGTTTTAAGGTTTTTTCATCTGCTGGGATAATTTTACACCGTTTCCTCGTAGCTTCCTTAATCACGAATTTCTTTGCATTATCAGTCATTGCTCTTCCTAGTATTCAAGATAGTTGACATAGGTGCACATGGTACTCTGTACCCTCCAAAGGATTTGTTCGGAAAAATCAATATTTGATTTAGTAAAAACTTAATGATGTTTATATATCCTCATAAAAATACATGCTTAAAACCATGGAATCTAGCTTATAGCATGAACTATTAAAGGAGATGTTGTTGCTAAATTAAGAAAAAAGTAACGAAAAATCAAAGTCAATCATGGATTAATTAATAATTACAGCAAGTTTAGAACTTTGGCCCAAGGCCAAACTTATGTTTTTTAGCTGGTTTGCCGACCGATACCTTAGACATACTTGAATACAAGGTGAAAATAGAATTCATGACCAATTCATCACAAATGCTTCTAGAGATTAATGCAAAACGTGGAAAATGGGTGTTTAGGCTTTTAATTACCCTACTCGTTTTAGCAATAGGGGGGGGTGCATATTTTTACAAGAGTATCCCTGAGGAGGCTAGGGATAAGTTAATTGGAAAGAGCAATGCTGCTAAAAAATTGGTGTACACAGCGACCCCTCCCGGACTGGATGAAAAAACTAACGAAGATATTCTTTCAGGCTTGAAAGAAGGAGTCACTCCTGAGGTATATCTTACCCGTATTGAAGAAGAGTTCATTAAAAGTAAAGATGAAATTAAGGAACTAAGGGTCGTGATCAACAAGTTGAACCACAAGATTGATAAACAGAAGTTGATCATTAAAAAACTGTTAAAAAAATAAATCTTTTAATACCTCCACTAAATTTAAAGTAACTATCTAGGGTTTCCTTTTTCAAGAGGAGTTGATAATAATAACTCAAAATAGCAAGTTAGAATTTTTTTCTGAGGATTTCGGGTGGGTTGACACTTTTTTTCCTTGCTTTTAGTCTGAAATATTGTTATTTTTCCCGCACTTTAAAAATATGAGATAAAACCATATTGAATTTCCTATTGGAACTAAGGTAGTTATGATGATGATTTTTAAAAAGAAATTGTTAATTATCGTCCAGGTGATTTTAGTTTTATGTCTAGAATCGGCATATGCAGTTGATATTATTGCCGATAAACGAGACTTAGAGTTTGAAGCAAAAGAGTTGCGAAGTTATTCTCAAGAACAACTCCTTGAAATAATTTCAGAAAAAATTAAAAACCAACAAGACTTGCTCATAGAAAGTTCTGATTCACCTCTGATTCACTACATTTCTACTGTCTATGCTGCAAGAATTAATATTCTAACTCCCTTGAATGCAGCTATAAATTGCACTAGGCAAATATGTAGAAAAAATATTTGTCTAGTTGATAGAGTTAGAGGTGAAGAGAGAGTGAATGAAATTATGCGTGAAATGAACGATTTCCTTTATGAAGGGGAGTGGTTTGATGCAGGAGTAGAGCTTATAAAAAGCACTGAGAATTTTAAAAAGAAAACTTTCTTTCATGTTTATAGTAAAGTTGTTGACATAGATTATGTCGAAATTGAATCAGAGATAGAAAACCAAATTACTTCTGCAAGGCGGAGTTACCGCTTTATTGGCAAAGAAAAAGTTTTTTCGACTGCCAAGAAGGAAGCTCTGGTATATATGGCCCAGCATGGTGGGGAGGTTTGGAATAGTTTTTACAAGCAGTTTAAAGATACTATAAGAGATATTCGAGAGGATATAATGATAGAACATGTTCTTAACGATCCAGTAATATTTCCAGATGAATTGTTAGAAAATAAATTTGCTAATTTCTATATTAAAGAAATTAGCAAAGCAGAAGAAAACTTACGAACTGAAGCATCATATTGAAAAATAGGGATAAGCTGAAAATATATTAACGGACGACCCTTGCATAGGTTTCCCTTGTTGCTTCTCTAGGTCTCCCGGCAACAGTCTGGCTAGGCATTCCCCAGTGCAACATTCCAGTGGAATCTATATAGTAAACTGTAAACAGATTAGTACCTTTTAATGGGGTGTCGTTTGGAAAGCTCATTTCAGTATCCCTAAACTCTCCTACCTGCCATTCAGATTTATTTTCTTTGTTTTTAATTGCAGCATAGGCTTCATCGTGAATTGCTACTTGAATTAAATCATAAGAAAAATCCAAGTGAATTAGTCTTTTATTGAAATTGTCAACTATACTATATTCACCGCTAAAAATCCTAGATAATAGTTTTTTCTTGCAAGCTGTATCTAGCCAGAGAGTTTCTGTTCTTATAATTTTTTCTTCGGCAAACGACATTTGCACGGTTTTGGAATAAGTTATAAACGAATTTTCCTTACTTAAATAACAAGGGCTCTCCCACTTCCCTCGGAGGCGGTCAAATACAAGTCCTTGCTGGTTTTCATTTAAGCCAGGCTTTCTTTTTTTGCAGGCAACACTTAGAAATACAGGTGTGGATATTAAAATACATATGATCTTTGACCAGTTCATAGTACGCCTTTCAATTTAGTCACGAATGAACCCAAAAGACTCTAGCCGTTTTTTGTGGGCAAGATACCTAGAACTCAGCAGATTTAGTGGCTCACAATTTTGCTGAGTATTTGATAAATTTTCCAAATGGCTTCCAATTAAATTTTCTAAAAGTATGATTGCAGTTAGGTTGTTACCTGTAGCTAGAGATCTACCAAAGTAGCGAGTTTTGATTGTTAGCTCATTAAGCTTGCGAAGGACTTCTAACTTTTTTTCTTTATCCACAAGAAGCAAACCTTTACCCACTTTATACCAGATTAGATCATAGGCGTAGCCAGTAGGATTGTTTATATCAATCTTTAACCCTGTGCGAGTGGTTTTTTTTAATCTTGCAGAGTTTCCAACAATATCTCTAAGTTGTGTGCTTAGGTGGCTTTTTGCTACATCTTGAATATTGCCAGGTAAAATTGAAAGGTATTTTTCAGCTATAAGATCTCCTACTTTTCCACCAATATTTTTTTTGATTCCAATGATCTTTCCATCTTTATCAACTCTTGCCCAGTGATCCCAAACATCTGATTTCGTGATAGTAGTTTCATATTTTTCTTGAACGATCGACACAACTTCATTGGCAAAACCATCCCATTTATAGTAAGAGATTACTTGTCCTCTTAGGAAATTGTGGGTCCTTTTTCCGTTGAGATAGAACCCAGTTCCTGTTCTTATTTTTGTTCTCAAACGTCCTCCAAGCTGCTTCCACCATCGTTTGGAGGGATCTGTAATATCTTCCCATTTGCCAAAAAGTAGATCAGCAAATTTCTCACCAAACTCCTCGCCAGCCAATACAGTACGGGGGGGATATACAGAAGGGTTAAAGAGTTTGTCGATCTCAGATTTCTTTTGGTAGAGCTGTGTCAATACAGTCTCATGCACTTCTTCTGGAAAACTGAGTCCTAAAACTTTTAAAAGTGATTTTTCAGCATTACCCAGATTATTTGAAGTGCCAAGAACACGGTCCATTAGCTTCACAGCTTTCTGGCTTAAATCTCCGGAAATAGTAAAATAGCTGGAGAAGGTACGGATGCTTGCTTCGGCGTTTTCAAGTTTGCTCGCTTCAATAAAACGGTCGAGTCGTCTGCTTGCAAGTTCCTGAACTGATAGATTTTCTGGAAGTTTATAGTTTAGTTCAGACATTGCCTCATCAAATGACCTGGCAATTTCCAAGCTGTTTTTGTTGTCTCTTTCAAGGGTATTTAATTCTAGCAGCTCTTTGTTGAGAGCTACCTTATTTTCCTTGATATTTTTTCTTATTAAGAAGAGCTCTTGATATTTACCATCACTTTCGTTCGGTTCTTTCAGGATTGCAAAATATTCTACTTCGAGCTTCTCAAGGTTTTTAGTAACTTGATCAAGGCGCTGTAATTTTTCAGTGCCTAGTGCTGCAAATAGTTTTTCATGACCTTGAGAATAAAAGATGTTTCTGAAAACACCTCCCCAGCCTTCTTTCCATAATGGCTCTAACAAACCAAGCCTTTCGAGTCCAGATTTAACAGCCGTTATTTCGAATACCTGCAGTTTTTTTAGGTCATCATCAGGTAGCTCATCAGGTAACACCAAATATTCTTGAATGGAATTGATACTTTTGAAAATTTCGTCAGCATTTGTGTGGAGAGAACCATATAGTCTTGGGTCGGTAAGATTCTCTTCCAGTATCCTTAACTTTGGTGAAAAAGCTTCAAAAAATTTCTTTGCAGAGATTAGCTTGCCATTAAGTTGATTGACTCCGGTTAAAATTGAGCCCATAGCCTTATTTACATGCTCTATAGCCTGTGTGGAGGTGTTTGCACTTGCTTCGACAGCTTCTGCTACCTGGCGACTATATCGTTTTGGGATAATACTTGCATCTTCCAAGACCACTATAAGTGAATTTAGTATGTTTCTGTTGATTCCACTTTGGGGCGAATCTGCAATAATTTCACTTAATAGCTTGCTAAGGGATTTTTTTTTAGCTTCGAATTTACCAACAAGTTCAACATCGCTTGCTGGACTTTTCCATATTCTATCAAGCTCATCCAATTCATTTTGTAGCTGCTTTAATCGGGGATCTTTAGGGATTTGAGAGTCTATATCACTCGTGTTTAGCTCTTGGTAGGTGGGGATTGAATAGCGGTCACCAAAAAGGTCTGGATAAGGAGCAAGGTATTTTTGATATAAGTATTTATAGTGCTTAACAAACTCTTCATCATTGTTTCCAACAGCTCGATCTAGTTTTTTAAGACTGCCTTCTACGATGGAATCCAGTTCTATAAAATTCTTTTCAAGGTCGGTCTTGAGCTTTTTAAGTTCTTCTGCAATCTGAGCCTTTTTTCTTGGATCTAGTTGACGAGCCTCTGCTATTGATTTTGTCGTGAACTCACTAGTAAGTAAACGGGTATTATTTGCAGTTTTTTCAAGGTTTTCCCAAACTTTAGGGTCGTTATTGATGTTGTGAAGAATCTTGTTAAGCTCATCTACATCAGACTTTATAGCATTTATATTATTTGATGTTGCTATCATCCAATTTGACCAGGTGTTAATCCAATTCCTAAAGCCCTGAGGGTCTTGTTTAGCCATTGGTTCAGCTATCTCCATTGATTCCTGAGTCACAGACTTTTTAGCTTGAGAGTAGGTTTGTACACTCTCGCGATAGGTGCTTAGTAGGCTACCTGCTAACTCATCTGCAGCATGGATTAGTTTACTCCCACTATTAACCAGTTCCCTTGCATCTTTTATTCCAGGAGCATTGCCGATTCTATTGACACCCTTATTAAGGCTTACATTAGCCATAAATTCAACGCTTTGTCCAAGATATACAAAGGATTTTCTTAACTGCTGTTGATCTACCTCAGATCCACCCATAATCCAAAACATATCTGCAGCTATTTTGTAACTTTCATCAGCAGCAACTCTTGAAGCATTGGTGATTGCCCATGCTCCGTAAGAGCGAACAGTTCCTGAAAGGGACGATGCGAGCTGGCCATAACGATTTGTGCCGAGTTGCTCAATTAAGGTTGCGCTGATGGGCTTCGATTTAGGAGCAGGAAGCTCGTATTCGCCTTCAGTTAGTCCTAAGCCGGCCTCTTGTTGGGTGCTTTGGTCGATTTGCTTGTAGATTTTAGAAAGTTGATCATTAGTTAGCTGGGCTCCTGAAAACCGAAAGCTTTCTGTTAAGAATTCTGGACCAAGCATAAAAAAGAGTTGTTCAAAGTCATTCAGATCGAAGTCTTCTATACTATTAAATATACATTGATCTTTGATCCTAGTGTAATTAAACAAATCACTACTCATCGACATTGCAGAAACTTTAGCTAATTCATCCTTAGAGATAAATGCTGCTGCTTTAACTTTGTTTTCCTCATTACAGGCTTCTGTTACCGGAACAAGTTGAGTTATTTTTGGACCACAATTGCTGCCGGAATTCCAAGCCATTTCTGGATGAACACATGCTCTGATTTTTACTAGTGAACCAGGGATATAGCCTGGTGGAATTATACAATGAGCAAATATTGATTTACCATAACGTGAATCAGTACAGGATTCGCCATTTGGTTTGCATAATTCGCAAGAGTAGTAGGTCGCCATAGGAAGACCAGAAACAGTGTATTTAAGATCGCATAGGCCTCCGGACTCATTGATAAATGAACCTGGTTTAAGCAAAAGAGTTGAGCCATGAATTTTATTGCCTGTAAAAAATAGTTCTGGGGTCTTGAAATTGTCCTGTCCATAAATAGGAAAGTACTTAATAGTAGAGAGAAAGAGAATTATCTTGAGAGATTTTATAGGCCTAAAATGCATCTATCTCATTACCAGAGAGTTTATGTGGATCCTAGGAGTTTTCGACAAGAAAATTAGTAAAATTAAGATTTTTTTTGGTATAGTTAAAAAATTCAATAAAATGGCATGGTTTTACGCTAGAGCTAGCTATTAGGCTTGTTTTTCGAGTCTTAATTTAGGAAGTGAAAGAATTCCAGATAACTATTCCCACCAAGCATTGGGTGAAAAGTATTGAAAGAAAAATTTTAAAGTTCATAGTGGTTTCACCAGGTTTGGCACCTATAAAATTCATGTAGACTCCAATAAGAACAAAAAAATAAACCAGAATAGCCTTGTGATCAACTAAGATAGATTTTAGATTTAAAGCTAGTAGCAAAAAAAGGCTTATTCCTTGCAATATAGCTATTATGAGACTGGCCTGGTATTGTCCGAATATTACTGTTACAGTCTGTTTTTTTGAAATGCGGTCAGAGGGTTCATCGGCTAGGCTTGTTCCTATAGCACAAGCCAAATGACTAGGCATTAGAGCGAACATGATATTCAGTGGTAAACTATGGCCTCCTTGCCCAATATAAGAAATACTTGGAAGTATAATTCCGAGTCCAATAGCTTGGAGAACTTCCCCTCCTCCCCGATAAGAAAGCTTTATTGGTGGATAGCTGTACATCCATAGCAGCAATAGAGCAACAATACTTAGGAAGAAAACCTCCCATGAATTACAGAAAAAGGACAGTATAAGTCCTAAAGCAATGCTCAACAAAAACATTAAATAATGAGCTTTTTTTAACTGACCAATGCGTAGGGATTGTTCAATCAATACTCGGGAACCTCCAGAAAAAATTGTAGAGGTTTTATTGATTTTATCAGTTTCGAAATCTGCAACATCATTACCAAACACGATGTACAGTTGAAGGCAGATTCCAAAGAGGCCAAATCCGGCAACAAGGTACCAATTTATGCTGCTAAAAGCTTTAAAATAAAGAGCATGCCCCATAAGAAGTGACAATGCTAGGTAAAGTTGTGAGGGTAAACGTGCCGCTTTTAGCCAAGAAACCATAATAGTACTTTCACTAAATGAATAGCTTTTAATAGAGTTTATTTCTTTTCTGCGCTTAAAGTGTCTCTCATTCTAGAATAATCTTTGCACCAATCTATTTTTGGAGTGGATTTCCATGCTTCTACAGGAATTAAATCTCTAGCTGCTAATGCGTTATGTAGTTTTTTTTCAGCTTCAAAGGTTCTTGCAAATGGGTAGGGGTTGCGGGGGGCATTGGTATTTAATTGAGGATATTTGCTATCATTGCTTGCAATCAATTTGATTAGCTCTGTTAACCTTTGTTTCAAGTAAGTTATAAAAATCTCATCTAATGGCTTGATTGTCCTACGGTTTTGCGGGTCTTTCACTACCCACCTTGCCCAATCAAATCCATAGGTAAAATCATGCATATATTGAAATCGGACCTGAGAATGGATGCCATACCCCATCTGTAATTCAACAATTGATTTACAATACTGTTCGCACTGGCTAGGGCTTTTTAAATTGAAGATAATAGCAAACAAATAATCAAAATCCCAAAATATGTTCTCTGGAAAATGATAGATTTGGGAATCAACAATCGAGCAAAATCCTGCTATGGCAGCCTTTAAAAACTCGGTTTCAAGGTTTGAGTGAATGTGGTCTTTACCAAGTTTAACAAAAGGAGTGATTGTGTCTTTATTTGGGTCTAGTGATAGAGGATTTGCTTGATGGAGTCTGAGCCTGTCATCAGCTTGTTTTAAAGCTTGCCATGCCCAAGGGAAAAGTTTTTCCATACATAATAGTCCTTTGCTACAACAGCTTAATTTTTAGTTTTAAGCTAAGCTTTATCAGAGAAAAAACAAACCAAGGGCGAAACTTAGTATGCTTAGCCAAATAGCATTATGCAGATATGATTTATATTGCTTTTGAGCTTTGAATGCACGGCTACTAGAGTATTTTGCTTCCTTTTGCATCTTGATTCCAAAGTAAACAATAAAAAAACTTGGAGCAATTAATATATATATCGGGAAGCCAGGGATGCTTAAGGCAAGAGATAGCCAAGCAAAGGGACTAAGGAAGAGACAGCAGGCAACTGCTTGCTTAACACAGTTATTCCCATATCTAGTTGCAAAAGTTTGCTTACCACCTGCAAGGTCACTATCTTCATCAGCAATACCACTTGCTAAAGCACTTGCCAAAGCTAGGGTGCTTGAGCCTAGCAGTAAGGTGTAATGTTGGTCCCAAATGATACCGTTTTGTGCATAGGAGTTTAACCAGGGAAGAACGAAGCCTATGCCAATCATTTCTACTAATTCTCCACCCCCTCGGTAATTGAATTTAAAAGGATAGAAAGTATAAGAATGCATCAACAATAATGCTAATACAACAAAAATTGGTAGCAATGGCCTGGTATAAAACCAAGCAGCAATGATTGAAATTCCTAGCATACACACAGCAGCGAAAATTCCTGCAGCAAGAAGAGCTTTAGCGCCCAAAATTCTGTCGGGAATCGTTTTCGGTGAGCAAGCTGATGGGAACATCTGGCGTCTTATAGAGTCAACTCTTTGATCTCCCCAGTCATTTAAATACACAATCAGTAGTAGATTAGTCATCGTCATACTCATTCCGATGACAAAGCCAAAAAATGAGCCTGATTGCGCCACGAAATACCCAAGCAGTTGGCCAAGAAAAGCAGGGGCTAACATTTTTGGCCAACTATCAATTTTGCTAGCATATTTCCATTTTTTGAAATAGCTGCCAAATACTAGTGTATTCTCGACCATTTTTCCTCAGTTTAGTGAAACGTTAAAATCTCTCTATGGTATCTCTGGTCAAGATCAATGGATCTCTTTCCGATACACCTACAGCCAACATAACATGAGGAGCATAACAAAGGTCATGAAATCTATAAAGATCATAAAATTAGGAACATTTTCAATTTTTTTTCTATTAATAATGCCTATATTTGGGCTTTTATCTTGTAGTTCTGATGGAGTGACTGTCAACGAAGGAGTGGCAGACGATGGGACGCCCCTAGGACCAGGAACTGAGCTATCAGCTGGTCTTGAGGAAGATGTAGACCCTGATGCACAATTGGTGGGCTTGGAAGAAATTGAGTCTGATGGGCCTAAAGGCCACTCTTCTCGTGAGTTCCAGGTTACAGCATATAAATTGAATGTGCGTCGGGGGCCGGCAAATACGTTTCCGGTTGTGAGGATTTTAAGAAAGAATCAGATTGTAAAAGGAAAATTAACTGAATCAGGATGGATTAGGTTGAGTAGCGAGGAATTCGTGTCTCCTAAATTTCTGAAATCAAAATAAGTTAAGCACCAATTGAGGCCTTAGATGACAAGTGACTTGCCTTCCAAAATATTAGTGGTTGACAATGATCAAGGGGTACTCAACGCAGTTTCACAAGGCTTAGAAGCATACAAAATACAGTGCACTTTAGCCAAGGATTGGGAAAGTGCATTATATATGTTTAATACCCACAAATTTGATCTATGCCTTGTTTCTCTCGAATTGGAAACACTCCAAGGAACAGCATTGATTCAAAAATGGCGCGACCATGAAATGGAATCAAAGCGATTAGCTGCCTTTGTACTTTCAGTCTCCCAGCAAAGAAAATCAGGAGATAGTGCTCTAATTAAGGAAATTGGTGATGTGGCCATGATATCTAAGCCTATTAAGATACCTAGCTTACTAAGTATAATGGCAAATGCAATGCAAATGAGTAGAGCTCGGGCCTCAATGGAGCAAGTAAAAGACAAGCTAATTACCCCCTTACTTAAGAGACAAAAATTTGAAAAAGCTTCTACCATTGCCAAAGAAAAACTAGAGCCTGTGGGGGAGAAAGGTAAATTTTTCAGCTCACAGATTCATGAAGCTGCAGGGAAGGTAGATGAAGCTATTGAATTGTTGAAAAAACTAATCGAGTCGGATCCAAATAATATGGCCTATCACAATGGGTTAGCGAAAATATATCTGCAAGCTGGAAATTTCAAAGAAGCACAAAAATCATATGAAAATGCCGAGCGAGTAGCTCCTGGCAATATTCAGCGGGTTGATGAGATGGCAAATCTCTACCTCAAACTAAAGATGCCAGAAAAAAGTATTAGCAAGTTTTCAGAATTGATCAAGTTGAACCCAGAAAACGAAGAAATGAAATATGATGTCTACGATAAACTCTCTGAAGCAGGATATTTGCAGCATGCTCAGGATTTTTGCCGCGAAACATCGACTCCTAAAGAATTAGTAAGGCATTTCAATAACAAGGGAGTCCTCTATTCCAAGGCTGGGGAATTTCCAGATGCTATTGATGAGTATAAAAAAGCACTCAAGCTCATCCCTGGATCAAAAGAGCTATACCGCATCTTGTATAATATGGCTATTGCCCACATTAATCTCAAGACATTCGAGCATTTACAGGAAGCTCATACCCTGTTGCTTGAAAGCTTAAAGATGCGTCCAGATTTTGATAAGGCAAAGGAAAAACTCAAAATAACAGAGCGTTACATTAGCAAAAAAAAATAATGCTCAGTCTTACGCAAAGCTGTGCCCTTTCGAAGAATGGCCATTAATTTACTGTTTTCCCTTCCAGCTAAAATAGGTAGAACTTCATGAAGAATATTTAGGTTTAAGCTTAAGGTGATTAAGATATGGATCAAGGAAAAGCGGAAGTAAAGCTATCAGCTGAGGATCACCCACTCCTCAAAAGGCTAAAAGACCATGACTTTCAAATGGAAAGTGAGGAGTCCTTAGATCATTTTTTATCTTATGTAACTGATATAGGTTTAGAACTCTACCCAGCCCAAGAAGAAGCGATATTGCAGATCTATGCTGGTGATAATGTGATCCTTAATACGCCGACCGGATCAGGGAAATCTCTGGTTGCAACTGCTTTGCACTTTCACTCCCTTGCAAGTGGGAGGCGATCTTTCTATACCTGTCCTATAAAGGCCCTGGTTAATGAAAAATTTCTTGCTTTGTGCAAAGAATTTGGGCCCGATCAAGTCGGTATGGTTACAGGTGATGCCTCAGTAAATAGTGATGCACCAATAATATGCTGCACAGCTGAAATTCTTATGAATATGGCTTTGAGAGATGGTGATCGAACTCCTGTAGATGACGTTATTATGGACGAGTTTCACTATTACTCGGACCGAGACCGCGGAGTAGCATGGCAAATCCCACTCTTGACATTGCCTCATAGCCGTTTTCTTTTGATGTCAGCTACAATGGGTGATACGGATTCTTTTGAGGCTGCGCTCAATAAGCTTACTGATAGCCCCACCCATGTGGTCAAGTCGGGCCAAAGGCCTGTTCCTCTGGAATTCGACTATAAAGAGTCTTCACTAGATAAAACCGTAGAAGATCTGCTTGCTGCTGGAAAAGCTCCGATCTACATTGTTAATTTTACGCAAAGAGAGAGTGCTCAAAATGCACAGGCTTTTTTAAGCATTAATTTTTGTTCAAAAGATGAAAAAAATTTAATTAACGAAGAAATCAAAGACACTCAATTTTCTAGCCCTTATGGCAAAGAAATTAAAAAATTGCTTAAGCATGGAGTCGGGATTCACCATGCAGGCCTTTTGCCTAAATACCGGGTTCTTGTTGAGCGGCTAGCTCAAAAAGGGATGCTTAAGCTTATATGTGGAACCGATACTCTTGGTGTTGGTGTCAATGTTCCTATAAGAACGGTACTTTTCACAAAATTATGTAAGTTTAATGGTGAAAAGACCACTCTCTTGAGTATCAGGGATTTCCATCAGATTAGTGGAAGAGCAGGAAGAAAAGGGTTCGATTCGCAAGGAACGGTTATTGCCCAAGCCCCAGTTCATGTTATTGAAAATAAAAAAATGGAACTTAAGGCCCAGCTTAATCCTAAAGCCAAAAAGAAGATGGTAAAAGTAAAGCCACCTGATAAAGGTTATGTGCACTGGAGCGGAGAAACATTCGAAAAAATGATAGAGTCTCCTCCTGAAAAATTGAACTCTTCGTTTCAAGTATCTCATGCTATGCTTCTCAATGTTTTGAGTAGGAGTGAGCATGGTTGCCGTGCAATGAAGCAACTTATCCGCAGCTGTCACGAGTCTGATAAGTCTAAGGTGCATTTGCGGAAACGTGCATTTCAACTGTTTCGTTCACTCGTTGATAGACAGATTGTCGAGTTTATTCCAAAAGAGGAACAGCAAGACACAAATATCCGAGTTAATGTAGATTTACAGGATGATTTTTCTTTGAATCATGCTTTGTCTTTGTTTCTACTTGATACTCTACCTTTCTTAGATCCAATGGCCGAAGATTATGCGCTAAAAATGCTGACTTTGACGGAATCAATTATTGAAAATCCAACCCTAATATTGCATAGGCAGCTTGATAAAATAAAAAGAGATAAAGTCAACGATTTAAAGGCTGAAGGCCTTGATTATGATGAAAGGATGAATATTCTTGATGAGCTTGAATACCCGAAGCCACATAAAGAGTTTATTTACGAAGAGTTTAATCAATTTTCAGCTAAACACCCTTGGGTAGGGCATGAAAATATTCGACCTAAGTCGATTGCCAGAGAGATGTTTGAGACATATCAATCTTTCGGGGAGTATATTAAAGGCTACGGTCTTGAGCGTGTCGAAGGTTTATTGCTAAGATATTTGTCGAGTGTTTACAAAGTTTTGGTGCAAACAGTGCCTTTTGACCTCAAAAACGATGAAGTTGATGATATGATCGCTTACTTTGAGACAATCATCAAAACGACAGACTCTAGCTTGGTAGACGAGTGGGAGAGATTAAAAGATCCTACTTGGACTCCTGTGCAACTAGAAGAAAATATTCAAGATGATTCGCTTGATATAACGAAAAATGAAAAAGCCTTTTCCGTTATGATAAGAAATGCAGTATTTCACTTTTTGCGTGCTTTGGCTTATGAACAATATGAACGCTGTCTTGAATTAATCTATATTCCTGAATCGGGGACTCAGTGGAAAGAAGATTATTTGAAAATATTAGTTCAGGCCTACTTTGAAGACCATGAGCGCATTATTATTGATCCAAGAGCTCGAAGCCCAAAGAATACTAATATTGGTGCTACTGAAGATGGTAACAGTCTATTGATTGAGTTAACCTTGGTGGATGATAAAGAATATAATGACTGGCAGATAAAGTTTAATTGTGATTTAGGGCTAGCAAAAGATCACGGTAAGCCTCTCATTGAACTTTTAGGTATGGAGCCTATTGGTAAGTGAGAGCATTTCCCCAATGCTTTGTAAAAGATTAAGCAGATTTTTTCTTTAGTAGCTTCTCAACTTCTTTTAGTTGCTTAGCTGCTTTAGAAAAGTCGGTTTTGTGTTCTAGAGATTTTTTTAAATAATCTCGGCAGGCTTCGAGGTTTTTTAAGCGCTTTTGAGCCAATGCCATATTAAAATAAAGCTGTGATACATACTTGTTGGTTTTGAGCGAGTTGATTGCCAGCTCGTAAAGCTTCAAAGCTTCTTTGATATTCGAATTTCTTACTGCACGAATCCCTGCATTATTAAGAAAACCAGCTACTTCCTCTTCTGACATAGTTTTTTTAAATATTTCTAGTGCAGCATTCTGATTGCCTTCATGAACTTCAAATTTTCCCAGTGCTCCTATGGTATTGGGATCCTCAGGGGCGCTTTCATATGCTTCTTCGTAATACTTTCTTGCTTTTGGACCTTGGTTGGTCTGGATGCAAATATCCCCCAGCTCAAGGAGTCGATGGATGTTTTTTGGAGCGAGTATATTGGCATTTTCAAGCACAGTAAGAGCCTCATCATGCTTATTTTGTCTCATATAGATTCTAGAGACCAGATTCATAGCCCTAACATTGGTTAGATCTTGGTTAAGCAATTCTTCGCCAATAGTTAACGCTTTGTTGAGTTTGTTGTTGCGGAAGCAAAGGTTGCCAAATTCTAGCTTAACAATACCATCATAAGGGTATTGTGAATAAGCTTCCGATACGGTTTGGTCTATTTCACTTTGGGAATATTCATGCTGATTACTATGGATCAATCTAGTCAATTTTTGTAGTTTGTTTATATTTGAAATAGCTGAGCGTGCCATGCGAATTTCTTCGCAGATATTTAATTGTAAGTTGGTTAGAGTAATGACTCGATCGATCCCTGTATCATAAGCAGTTGCAAAAATAGTAGGATTTAGTTTTTTAGCGTAAGTTATCCTACAAAGATGGGTGAGGCTGGTCATTTTTGCAATCATTTGGTGGAACAGACAATTTTGATCAGTGTCAAAGGCATCCCAATCATGGAGGAGAATACCGGGCTTGGTATGATTGATTACCTGTGACGCATTACGATAATTACTAATAAAATCGCAGGTAAATCCACCTTTTTTAAGGTTTTTACTAATATTTTCACGGTGGCCCCCTTCCTTAGTGAGCACCAGGATCCGATTTGAAAAGACTTCTTTGTTGATTTCAGTTTGGTTCATGGATATACCATTTTTTTGTGCTAAAGCTATGTCCACCTTAAGATATTATCACAGTTAAATGGTAGATGTGTGGGCATTATATTACAATCAGGACCCATGTTGTATAATTTGTGTTGTTTAAACTAAGAACTGCAATAAATGCCCATTAACATGATTAAATATACGAATATTAGTCCATTATATTCATCAAAGGGTTTCCTCCTTTTCCGGCTTTTTTCTCAAAATACTGTAAATCAATAAAGACTGAAGCGGCAAGTATTAATTGTCGAAGGTCTTCCCCTAGGCGCTTGCTGCCAAAAGTAACTAAAAACTTATCCTTATCAGTAAAGGCTTCTGACAAGATACCAGACCATTTTTTCTCCACTCTTGCTAACTCATTACCGTGGTTATAAAAAGGAAAAGTCCAAAATTTCCAAATTGGTGAACTCATTTTCATGATCACTTGATTCTTTCCATTATGTACATCAAATTTTTTTGAAAATATTGAAAATCTTTGTTGTAGTGCTCCAATAAAATTCCCATTTCCATCCCTTACTTCAAGACGCTGAAAAAATATTCGGAATGGGTGGTGAGCTATTATTGTAGTTCGCCGCTGCATATTAAAGAAATGGACTGTAAAAGTACGCCAATGTCCGAGAAATTGGCGCATGAAAAAACCAAAAAATCCTTTTTGCTGCTCTGCAGCATAGGCGATGCGTTTTAGATTTTCATCTAGAATCTCGTACTTGTTCCTAGTCTCGAAACCTATAAGTTCTGCAGCTTCAAAAATTTGATGAACCAAAACTTTGTTATGTTCGGTGAGTCTCATCTAACACTCCTAGATCAGTTACCTAAACTAAAAAATAATTCGGACATATAGTTATCTTAAATCATAATGAATTTTGCCATTTATAATTATAGTTTTTTTATTGATGAGATAAAAATCAACATCAGATCTTAGCGAACCCGAGTCCAAACTTGTACCCAGGCCTCTTGTCGACTTAAACCAACAAGACGAAATATCAGTTATTTTTGATATAAGTTCTTATTTAAATTATGGAATAAGTAAAAAATGGAACTTTGGGTGAAGGAAAATACACAAAAATTAATTGTCTAAGGAATATACTTTATTATCAAATCCACCAAAAAACATTGACTAGCTAAGTGATTTTTTCTAATCAAGTCTCGTGATTGAAATTGGTATTTAGTATAAGGTAATTCTTTATGTTAGCAAAATTATTAACTCTAGCACTCTTAATGAGTGGTGGGCTTTCTCATTCCTCATCCTCATCCTCATCCTCATCCTCATCCTCATCCTCGTCCTCATCATCATCTTCGTCCTCATCATCATCTTCGTCCTCATCATCATCTTCGTCCTCATCATCTTCGTCCTCATCATCTTCGTCATCTTCTGATTCACAAGACTATGAACCAGAACCAGAAATAGCTATTTTGTACGCAGATCAGGGTTTATACAATGATGCGATTCATCCTCCACATCTAAGAAGAGCCTTAAAGAAAAAAACAAGCTCGGTAGTATCGAATTGTAAAACAGCACAAAATACTTGCAGCTGTTACACCGAAATTCCGATTTCAATAGTTTATGATAATGAATTTTGTCAACAATCTAGCGATAGGGGCAAAACTCCACAAGAAGCTGTCGAAGACATACTTGCAAAAGCTTCTGCGTTTTACGAAAAGGACATGTGCGTTAAGCTAACTCTTGCAAATCCTGCAGTATCCCCTGATGATTGTGATGCTACTGATAGTGTTTTTACACAAAGGGATAATTTGTGCTCTGGAAATGGTTTAATTTACGAATTCCGCAATTATATGGAAAATGAAGGTAAGGTAGAATTTGGCTTCGAAGATGATGAGACCATTCTATTTCAGTTTTTATCTGGCCATAAAGCTTCTGGTGGAGCTGTAGGTTGTGCTTTTATTGGATCAGCTTGTGGGGGAACTTATAATTACGGTGTTAATTATGGAGGATATGATAACCATAATTTAACTGCAGTGATTTTAAGTCATGAAATGGGGCATAACTTTAAAGCTCAGCACCTGGAAACTACCGATAATTATATAATGCGACCCTACGTTAGTTTCGATGCAATGGGATTTTCCCAAGAAAGTATTGATAGTATCTTAACTCATTTAGATGATACCGAGTGTGGAACTTTAGTAGATAATGATGAACAAGATACGGATAATGAAGATACAAATGGCGACTCGCCATGTGAATGTGGCCATTGAATCTGATTTTGAGAATTCTCCAGCTTTAAAACCTAGTCCCGAAGAGATGTTTGTACATCCTCCCCATTTCCCTTTTATTCTTACATTTATCAGAGACCAAAAAATCTAAAATAAAATTAATAAATAAAATCATAAGTAGCAGATAATATGAATTATTAATTGATTAACTTATGACCTTTAAAAAAATGCCGATAAGATGATAAGAAAAAGGGTCTTATTGAAAGGTTTTACGCTATGTCATTTTTCCTTCGAAATATTTTTGTATTTCTATTGTCAGTAAATATTTCATGTTCTCTTGTAGATCAAATTAAAAAAGGGTTTGATGGAGGAGGTGATGAGCAGCCAGGTTCTAAGAAAATAGAAGAAGAAGGAGAAAACTCTGGAAAAAATTTTGATCCATTGGATCCATTAGAACATATTAGCCCCGAGGAATTGAAAAATTTTGATGATTCTGATCGATTAAGGTTGCAAACAAGAGATAGAAGTTTTGAAGCAAATTTACCAAGTTCTGGTAGGCTTTCACTGACAGATATCCAAAATTTAAGTTTTGATCCTATTGGATTTACCCAATGCGGCGATTATGGCTCGAGTGAAAAATTTACGGATTTAAGTGAGAAACTCGGTGGGTTTTCTTATAATTATAGGTTAAGGTCAGAAACTAACTTTCGCAATCCAATTTTTGTTAAGGAATTTCTTAAAGATCAGATTTATAGAAATGGTGCCGAACGTGCTGCTCCCAGCGTTTTAGAAAGCGAAAGCGTAGATGATGCAGCTAGTGATGAGTTTGCTGTCGAGATAAAACGCGCAGATCTAATCGGACGATTTGGAGATCGGGTTCTTTACCTTTCGAAAGTCTATGGCTTGTTCTTTGTTAAACTTGAAGAAAGTGGTCCGAAACTTTCCTGCTATTTATTGCAACCAGGAGAAGCAAAAAACTTTTATATTCATAATGGGATGGTTGTTCTGCTGATCAATGGTTTCCATCCGAAGAATAACAGCGCAATTATTCGCTATAAAATAGAAGATTCTGGTCTTTCTTATATGGATCATCACATTCTTGGCTTACAGAAAATCATCGATTCTCGCTTATTCAATGATTCCTTAGCAGTTTTTTCATCCTTAAAAGAAGAAGTGCCGACCGAACCGAATGAGAGTATTGCTAGAGAAGCCCCCATAGCAGATGTTGCGATATCTCCCTATTATGCGGTTTCAAATAATACGATGTTGACAGTTCTAGATCTTAAAGAAAACTTAGATTTAAAATTTGAAGATGTCTTTCTCGATCAAGATGTACTATTGGAAGAGCCATTGGCCAAGGGCGAAGAGAGTATTGGAAAAGTTGACTGGCGTAGTTTAACTTATAATCAGTTTATTAGTGCATCTGATAAATATTTGGTTCTTAGTAGGACTGTTAACCAACGTAAGATAACAGGAATCCAAAATTCAAGTTATAGCTATTGGCAGTGTACAGACTATCAGCCACAATGGCGCAAATATACTTATAATCATTGTCGGAGTGTCTGGGAGGAGATTCCTAACCCGGACTATGATCCAAATTTCTCTTGTGCAGATGCTGCAAATTTCTTTTCCTGCCTGCTCGAAAACGAAGGAAAATTTATTGAAGCTACCACTGTGTATAAAGGCAAGGAGTGCAAGGAACATGAATACTGGCGTGGCAAATGTTTAGCAAGAGAACAAATCACCAACAATGTTCAGAGTTTTACCTATGAGTGGGAAACTTCAAGTGAAATGATCATTTATCGTTTTACCCCCGAGGGCTTTACTCGCATTGGTGATCCAGCATCGGAAGATGTTTTGAAGGTAGATGGTTATGCTAAGGAGCATAAAAGCTTTTACTTTAAAAACGATCATTTTTATGTAGTCACGACAACAAATGAAAATGATGGATTTTGGGGGAATCGTAATAATGAAACAGCACTCCACACTTATGCTGTAGGACAAAGTACTCTGGTCAAAACTCATAGATTAGGAGGTCTGGGTCTCGGAGAACGACTTAGAGCTGTTTTATTTGAAGATCAAGCTTTGTACTTAGTAACATATCGAGACGTGGATCCTCTGTATGCTATAGATTTGTCAGTTCCGCACACACCCATTTTAGCTAGTGAGTTAAAAATACCTGGTTTTTCGACACAATTAATCTTGCATAATAACAAATTGATAGGAATTGGACGTGGGGATAAAAACGGCCAAGATGGCAGAACTACTCATGTAAAACTAAGCTTATTTGATGTCGGTAATCTGGAGCAGATTTCTGAAGAGGATAGTACTTTGCTGGGATCTGAAAGTGATAATAGCTACAATAATGTGGAACGTGATGATCAACTTTTCCATTTTCAGAGTTCTGAATCGCGACTATTTATACCTTATAAAACTACAAATTATGATGAAAATGGCAAAATATATGCTAACGAATATGTTTGTAGAAATACTCGCTATCATCAACAAAATAGAATCAGTATCAGTAGTTTTATCGGAAACCAAATCAGTTTGGATGCTGATTTTGAGGTGCCAGTTGACATAAAAAGGCAAATTGCTACGGACGTCAATTCAGCTTTAGCATTTGGTGAAACGGCTGTTTATTCTATGAAAAAAGAAGACCAGAGCTGGTCTATCAATAAGGTAAGAGAGGAGTTTACTCTTGAGTCTATTTATCGAGATCCTTCACTTCCTGAAAACATGATTGTGGGACAAATGGTTAAAAATAATGGGAACCAAGCTGTCAATCTAAAATTTATAATGGGAACACCAGAGCAGCTGTGGTCTAGTAATCCAAGCTTTACATTAGATATACCTCAAGAAATGCTTGAATGCTTGGGCAGACCTCAAGTTCGTTTTCTTGATAATAGTGTTTTGGTTATTTTTGAAGCATATCCGAGTTCAGGACAAAAACAAAGTTTCATGCTCGCATGGGCCTTTACAAATGATGGAATCAAGGAGCATTCTAAAGAAGAAACAGCTAAGTTGGCTGAGGAAAAGAAAAAATATTGTAAGTTAAAAATCACACCTCTTCCAGAGGATATCACCAGCGAGCAATTTGATGAAATTGTGAAAACAGTTTCCTCAGATGATTTGGAATGTAGAACTGATTATTATCATTGGATGCCGATTTTTTGTGAATTCTCCGGGCTTCGTGATTACTGTGTAGTGAATCAGAGAGCCTTTGGAAGATCGGTCTATGAATAATTTTTCTAAATTC
This sequence comes from Oligoflexales bacterium, assembly GCA_045105515.1. Classification (GTDB taxonomy): domain Bacteria; phylum Bdellovibrionota_B; class Oligoflexia; order Oligoflexales; family Bog-1112; genus JABSRF01. The sequence goes on along the minus strand of JBGCDR010000454.1, from coordinate 446 downwards.
ACCTAAGTCATTCTTAAGTTTATCGTTGCTAGTGATTTACTTTGATGCATCTGATTACAATTTAACCATCTATCCTGCCGTTACATGTTTTCAAATCAATCCTAGATCCAAAATTTAAGGGGCATGAATATGCCTTCATACCGGTCCAGGAGGAGGGGTCGAGGGTTTCTCACAATTTACCTATTTACCCGAAGGAGATCCACCCACAAGCCTTTCTAAGAAAGGTTTTGGGGATGATAGAAAATGTAAATTTTTTGATTTGAGTCTATATTTCCAAAATCCATTTGCATTTTACCAAAATATTTTATAATGCCAATCAACAGTTGAAACTCCTGGTATAGGCCGATTTAGGCACTTGGTAAAATTCTCATCAGCATTCCAGCAGCTAGTCTACCGAAGATGTGCAAAGATAATCCTTGAGTTGACCTAACTTTACTTGCCATTTG
>JBGCDR010000453.1:0-4638 GCA_045105515.1 Oligoflexales bacterium | reverse complement strand
TCTCATACCTTTGCTCATAAGTGAGATTGGCAGACATAAATACCCCTTTCTTGCAAGCAGATTAGCCTCATAGACTAAACTAAATCCGCCTCCCGAAGCGATGGAATTTTTTCTTCTGCACTTAATCTAGCAATCCGCCTTTTTATGTTATCAATTGTTTTGGAAAAAAATCAAGAAGTTTGGATTCAGGAGCCAATTGGATATTTAAATCAACCTTGTTCTTATAATGAGGAGAAATAGTAACAAAACAGCTGTTAATTTTTTGGTATTATTTCAATACCTAACAAGAATGAAAACGAAAATCTGTATTGTCTTCAATTATTGCCGATACGAGATAAGTCCGAGATTAAGCATTATAGTATGTTAGGCTGCAAGAATATGACCATCGGCATGGAAGAAAATGACGGATCTTTCGAAGAAAAGCTTCATAATTTTGAAAAGCTTTTACGAAATCATCCTGATCGTAATGAAGTTCATTTCTTCCTTTCAAGGCAGGTCATTGAATTTAGGAAAACCCTCACCTCTATCCAGTCGACAGAACCCGAAGATGGCTTTCTGGCTATTCAAGCATATGTACAGGAATTAGAGTGGTTTGAAAAAGCATGGAAGACTTTTAAGGTAAAGCATTACTCAAATGCATGCAAATATTTTGATTTATGTGCACAAAGTTCAAATACAAATGCAATGCTAATTCTAGCTCATATCTATGGTTCAGAAAGCTATCAACAAAAAAACATGGAAAAAAGCCTCGATCTATATAACCAAGCGTCCAACCTCGGTGATCCCATAGCATTAAGGTCTTTAGGAATCCTATACTATGATGGATTGGAAGTTCAACGAGACAATGAAACAGCACTAAACTATTTTCTCCAAGCATCAAAAAAGTCTGATGCTGAATCAATGTATTACTTAGGAGAAATGTATAGTGAAGGTTACGTAGTAAAAACAGATAAAGAACGAGCGAAAAAATACTTCGAACAATCTGCGAGAAATGGATATAAAAAAGCCATTCTCAAGATTCAGTCTTTGGTAGAGGAAGATCCACCTGCAACCCATGAATTTGAGGTTAAATCTGCTCCTGTACAATTTTTACCTAAGAATGCATTAGGTGATGGAGGTATGCAACAAACTCGCTTCCAGGTAAGCACTAGACCAGTTGCAGAAACACCCCGAATTAAAAAACCTAATAAAAGAAAACGCAATTCATCCAATAGCCTTTTTCAAATAGCTTTGTTTGCTTCAGCCTTAACTGCAATAGGTTTGTTATATTTTGCCGACAGTCTGCCATCCTTATCAAGAAAAGGCAAAACAGAATTAATAGAAAAATCCATGAGAACTATGGAAAATGATAGTGGTATGAAGTTTAAACCGGTAAAAGGCCCTTTTGGAGCAATTAAAATGTGGTGCAGTTTACCTGATGAAATCATAAAAGACCAACTTTACAATCGAAGCTCCGAAGCTGCAATTATCTGCAATTTTGGCAAAGCAAGGACCATAGCAGAACTTGCTTCAGCTTTTGCAGTCTTAGAAAAGCAAAAAAAAGGTCGCACTAATATAAGATTCCTTACCGGAGGAAATTTTCGAATCCTTGCTTCATGGTGCAACGCAAAACCATCCAGGAGAGCTGCTCTGACTCATTCTAAAAAAGATCAACAATATGTATGCGGTTTCAAGAAATTAAATAAAATCAAAGATGTTTATTATCATTTTGCAAAATACCATAATTCATTGTAGGAGACTGAATCATCATTGAACCTCTTTTTGCAACTTTCCACACTTCCCAAGTAAGCCATCTCTCATCAACCTAAATGGACCCATAAGATGCTCTAATGGAAGCTTCGGTTCAAGAATGCTTAATGCTCTGTTCACAGCTTCAATGGTAGCAACTTTTTCTGGGTCAGGGTGAAAGCGTATCAAATACTCGCTAGGCATTCCCTTTGAGAGCCTAACTGGCTCAACATCAAGGTTCATAATAATTTTTCGAGCTATTTTTCTTGCTTGCTTCCAGTTGCCATCGGGTACAATCAGTTGAGCATTACAATCGGACAGCATACTTTTACATAGAATTTTTGAACCTTCAAAGGGAAATAGCAAAAACGACTTTTCTCTCGCCTTAGAAAGCCTATCAAAGTCAAATGGTTTATGTTCCTTACCATAAATATGAAGTTCACTATTTCTCAGGATCCGATTTGCAAGTTTTGCAGTATTTGTAATCTTGAAACTTTCTTTACGGTTCACCACAAAAGCTATTTTAGTTGCGTTCACGATTGGCATAATTTGCGAACATATGCAAATATCTACAAAAAGATTACAATCAGGACAGGATAGCATTTTTGGCATTTTGTTACCTTTATATAAGAACCGGAGGTCGGGTAGACATACCATATGCTCAAAAATAGACAAGAAAATTGAATGTAAGAAAAAATGGATGCTGCTACTTCCTGAAATTAAAGAATTTTTTGCAATTCATCATATCTAAATCTACGTTCGCTTTATTTCTTGGATTTTTATCATATATAATGCTAACATGGATCTTTGCGGTAGATTGAGCCACCTCTAAATATTAGGTTGGCAACATAAAACCTGCGATTGTCGAAAATAGCTTCCCTTTTTTCTCCCATTGAAATAAACTCCTGGTTTATCATCATGGTTTCGAGGTTCTATACCGAAAAGGAAGCTGATCAGAGATCGCATCGATGTATTTTTATAAGGAAACAAAATGGCAGTAGTTGTTGCTAGAGGGAACGATCCCGTTGACAAATTGCTAAGAATCTTCAAAAAGCAAGTTGAAAAAGATGGTATCATGGGAGACATTAAAAGAAAAAACTTCTATGAAAAACCTTCCTTGAGAAGAAAAAAGAAATCTATTGCAGCTAGGAAACGGGTTGTAAAACAAAAAAGAAAAATGGGACTAATGGAGTAATCCTATCCTGCCTTAGACTCATTTCAACTCGCCATTCAGCTTATAAGCATTTAAGAAATGAATTCACTTGAAAATCAAGGCCTGCATTGGGCTTTTTGAGTATTTTTGTATAAACTCCATCTTAGAATAAAAATCAAATTCATATTCATATTCATTGTAATTTCAGGATATTAGCGTAAATATCATTTTCTAGAAATAGCTAAAGAGCGGTGGAATTGTCGATTATGAAGCCTCAAAAAAATTGATGAACCTACACCTGGGATTTTGGAACACATTAAAACCAAAAAAATTAAGATAAGACAACTGCTTCAAGCTTTCCAACTCAAAACAAATTAATTTAAGCTGCATGTACCTGATCAGATTTTGTTTTCTTTCTCAATTTAAAGGAGACACTCAACTCTTTTTTACATACTGCCGATGCCTCGTGGTGTAAGGGATAATTCTAAAAGGATTTCAAAGCACTAATGACTATGAGTCTGAACAAAAAACTAACCAGTTGTTTTTTATGGTTTTTAGCAGCCGTCATAGGATGGTCTGCTTCTACTATCTCAAATCCTACGGCATTCGCACAAAAAAGTGCATATAAGAAGTATTTTGATGGAGACTTTCAAGGAGCTGAAAAAGAGTTCGAAATCTTTGTAAAAGTTAGCTCGTCAGCAAGCAAAAAAGCGCAGTACTACAAAATGATGGGAGTATGCCAGTATATGCAAGGCGAAACCGAGGCTGCAAGGGAAAGTTTTATTTCAGCAAAAAAAATCTCTCCTGATATTGAGATAGACCCTAGCGAAGTTCTTGATGAAACGGTAATTGATTATTTTGATGCAATAAATGTTGGGGACTCTGAAGCTGAAGCGGAAGCGGAAGCTCAAGCCAAAGAAGAAGCGGAAGCTCAAGCTAGAGAAGAAGCTGAAGCCCAAGCCAGAGAAGAAGAGGAAGCTCAAGCTAGAGAAGAAGCTGAAGCCCAAGCTAGAGAAGAAGCTGAAGCCCAAGCTAGAGAAGAAGCTGAAGCTCAAGCTAGAGAAGAAGCTGAAGCCCAGGCCAGAGAAGAAGCAGAAGCTCAAGCCAGAGAAGATGCTGAAGCGGAAGAGGCTGAAGCGGAAGCAAAAGCAAAAGCTGAGGCTAAAGCAAAAGCCGAAGCTGAAACCCGAGCAAAAGCCAAAGCTAGAGCAGCAAAAGCAAAGCCCAAACCTAAGCCCAAGCCTAAGAAGGAAAAAGCACCAGAACCAGATAAAACTTATATAGTCGTAAAGGTAAATCGCTCAAACTCGATAATATTCTTGGATGGGCAAAGGGTAGGCAAAATGGGTCAAAAAATAAAGGCAGATCCTGGCACTCGCCAGCTTAAGATAGACTCATCCGGTTACAATTCAATTACAAAAAGTATAGATCTAAAAAAAGACCAAGTGAATGTCTTCAACGAACGATTTAGAAGATCACAAAGAATTGGAATAAAATAGTACCGAAACTTCACGGGCGCTTAAACTTCAAAACCGATGACAGACTCCCATCCCGAACTAATCAACTTCCCTGATCGAATGTCAGATGAGTATTGCAAACAGCTTTGTGGTAAGGTTAGTAGCTCCTACTGAAATCTTGGGTAACTTATTGAGTTGAAAGACAAAACAAACCCCTGTATTTCCCATCCACTTATAATTCCAAGAAATACCTAACCGCGTATCTAAAATCTCAATAGTCCAAAAAATATTTTCCATTAA
>JBGCDR010000452.1:0-7536 GCA_045105515.1 Oligoflexales bacterium | reverse complement strand
CATACCTTTGCTCATAAGTGAGATTGGCAGACATAAATACCCCTTTCTTGCAAGCAGATTAGCCTCATAGACTAAACTAAATCCGCCTTCCGAAGCGATGGAATTTTTTCTTCTGCACTTAATCTAGCAATCCGCCAAATGCAGGGAACGGTAACGTAACAGGAACTTTTTTCAGCGTTTTGACCTTAAATAGTTCGATACAAAAAGATGTTTTTGAAAAGTCGGTTACTGAGCAAATTTTCCAAAATAATAAGGTCACTGAAGAAGCACAAAAGGAATTAGAAGGACTTTTGAAAGAAAAAGGCTGGTTCGGTTGGTTAAAAGGAGATAGAGATCTAAGGAAAAAGGTTGAGCGTTGGCAAGGTAAATATGGATCACCTATTTCTATGGAAAAGATCGAAGAAGCAGCCAAAGAAAAATTGAAAAATGTCCCACAAGAAGCGGGAGAAACAGCTAAAAAGTTTGGCGCTAGTAGTTTAACTACCATTAAAACAGGGGCTAAGTATTACAGTAGTGAGTTAGCATCATTCGCGGCAACAAACCCTAAAGCCCTATGCTTATACGTGGGGGGATGTGCTGTTGGTTTTGGTGTAGTTGTTGGCGGTGTTTATTTGTACACCTGCAACGATGAATGCATTATTAATCCTCCTGAAGAAGACGATCTTATCACTTTAATCAACATCTACGATGGCTCGGTATACGGTATTCAATTAGGTGTAAGTTACCAAAACACAGGAAGATAACGTGAAGTTTATTTTATTTGTATCACTATTTTTATTTGCAAAATTAGGGTATTCAGAGGGTAAAGTAAAAATAATCTTTTACCCACAAACACACTATGCTCAAAAACCTACACAAGACGAAGCTCGTTCGGGTCTGTTATCTCAACTATTAGGTCTGATTGAATTAAATAAATTAATTGCTAAGGACCCCAATATACCCATATTCGAAGAAGCGCTCTTTGCTGATGATAAAGGTGAGTTAATTTCCCATGAAGATAAGAAACTTTTTGAGGCTTTGCAAGAGATTAAACTCGAATATTTAGATGTGGAAGACCCTCTCGATGCTGTGGATTATTTAAATTACGAACAATTAAGTAGTATTTACTTAGCAGGTTTTGTGAAGTCACTGAACGTGATACGCAAAAACAATAACAAACCAGCTTTAAATTTGGTGGGTACGGCTCCTAATATCCCTAATTTAAGTAATTTTATAACCTTGCTAAGGGCTAATGAAAAACTAGGTCTGAGAGTTAATTCTTGTGCTATTAGGTGTTTTAGCGTAATGCCTATCACATTTATTGCTTCCTCGGCACTTAAAATGTTTTACTGTAGGATGCCATCACCCTTCTTAATTTCAATTGTAGCGAGTACCGTTGATTATTTAATTTGTAATCAAAGTCTCCGTGAAGAACTAGATATTTATGGGTTAGATAAGCGAGAGATGAAAGTTGTCGATTATATTGTTTCTGCTCAACGCGAACAATTCGTGAAGCAGCAAATGGAAAACTACGTGAAGACTAACCCTCATGTTAAAGAAGTATTTCTTTGCTTTGGGGCTGCTCACGAATTTTCAGAATTACAAAACTCAGAGCTTTTTGAATTTGTGAACCCTCCTAAAGTAACCAAGGAAGTTGTCAAGTTTGAAGATATCAAAGATGACTATCAAAAGTTTCTTAACAGGGTCCAATCACTAAGGTCAAAATTGTAAAGGAGGTATTTAATGAAAATTTTATTTAAGTTGTTTATAGGCGGTCTATTAGCGTATGCAAACTTATCTCAAGCCACGGGAATAAACCAAAATAAATGGTACAGAATTAAACCTATTTCCCAAGAAGGTTTGTGCTATGACGTTTCTGGCGGTAGTGATGAAGATTGCACTTCGGTGATTTTGTACCAACAATGTTGCGAAAGTAAAAATCAACACTTCAAGTTTAAAAAAGCCCCTAACGGGAATGGAAATTCCTATTTTATCATTGCTCGACACGCACCTACTAAAGTCTTAGATATTTGTGAAGGCAGTATGAAAAATAGAGATTGTTTAATTTTATATCATAATCTTTATACCAGAGGGTTTGGTTCTTATAACAGTAACCAGCAATTTTATGTGAGCAGAGCCGGGGGAGACCTTTTTAGAATCACGAATGTTAAGTCTAGTATGGCCTTAGGTTTTGATGAAAATCGTAACGTTTGTCAGATGTTACTAGATTATAGCTTAGACACAGTAGTTCAATTAGAAGTAGTAGATGCTTAAAATATCAACCTTGTTGAATCGCGATTAATATAAATAAAAAGCATAACCCCTTCAAGAGTGAGTTATTAAATCACCGTATTGAAAGGTAGGCTTTGAGATTGGTAGGTATGTTTGACATTTATTATATTTTAATAGGTTTTAGGCTCTTTTTCGTTAATTTTTTAATTAAATTGTAGAAAGTAGAAAATGTTAAAGAAACTAGTTTTAGGTACTTTAGCGGGTCTAACGTTGTTTTCCTCATTAGCGTTAGCAGAATTCGATAGGACTAAGTGGTATAAAATCAGACCACTCAGAGATGACGGCAAAGTCTATGATATTTGTGGTAGGTCTTACGAAGATTGCTCGCAAGTAATTCTTTATGATGATAACAACACCGATAATCAAAAGTTTAAATTTAAGAAGACTATGTGGGGTACTTACACTATTCACCCTATGCACGAACCTACTAAAGTTTTGGACATAGCAGAAGGAAAAGCTGAGCACGGAACACCTTTGATCCTTTACCATACTAATGCAAATAACTATAGTAGAAGTAAGAATCAAGAATTTAACCTAAGCCGGATCGGTGGTGATCTCTATAGGATAGTTATGTAGGATCAGGACTATCTTTAGGGTTCGATATAAACAATAACGTCAAGCAATATTTTGATATGTCAGTTTCAACGATGGTTGAATTAGTAGAGGTAGATTAATTATGTTAAAAGAAGTTTTAGTAATATTTTCTTTGTTAGCTTCGACTTCTGCACTTTCTAAAGGCTTTGCCGAAGGAACCCTTATCCGAGTTGCAGGACAACCCATTCCCATTGAAGAGATCAAGGTTAACGACGAAATAGTATCTTGTCGTGGTTCTGAGTGCGTTATCGGTAGAGTGAGCGAAACTAAAAATAGTTTTGAACCTACTATCCAAATTACTACAGAGAAAAACGAAGTGATCGTCGCTTCCGAAGACCAAATGTTCTTTATCCACGCATGTTGGAAACCAGCTAGCGAGTTAATGGCAGGAGACTTCCTAGAAACCCCAGAAGGTCACATAGAAATTACGGATGTAAAAACAGGGCACGAAGAGAAAGTTTACACCTTCGAAGTAGCTGACTACCATACGTTCTTCGCCTACAACGCTTTAGTCCATAACCCAGAGGGCCCTTATAGATTAGGTAATGGACCTTACGGGCAAAGCCAAGGTGTGGCCCACGATGCTGGTGAATACAGCGAGGCTACTAAAGCTGCTGTAAAGTGTTACGGGAAAGCAGCAGCTAGGGGCTGTTCTAACGCCGCCACAGCAGGTAAATTAGGAGGGGCTAAGGGTTTACAGCACCTTGTAAACTGTGCTACCGGAGCCTTAGTTGAGGTAAGTGAATCTTTAGTTATGGGTGATTGCAGCCCTGCTGAAGGAGCTACTCTTAATCATGATTTTACTGGTGCTCAATACGATTTTGATCAAACCACCTTTAACACAACTGGTCAGTTAGAAGCTTGTGGTAGTGGCGGTCATTGTAGTACTGTGCAAGGTGCGGATAACGAAGCCAATGGAATTAACCAAGATAACTATAATGTAGTTGAAAGTGTAGGTAATAACACAGCTATATCACCTGCGGAATAAAAACTACATTTTTTTTAGACCTCAAGACACCGTTTTTAGCGGTGAGCTTTCTTTTGTTAAACAGAGAGTAAGTTTAAATGCCAAGTAAAAAAGAGTTAAAAACATCTATCCTAAAAGCCTTAACTTTTGTTATTTGTTCTATACTTTTAAAACCGGATGCTGCATACCACAGATATGTTCTTATATTCTTTTTAGCGTTTATTATGATATTTACTGTGGATTATTTTTTTACTTGGGGAAAAAAGGAAACTTAATAATAAGTAGAGGCTTTGGCTGTGGTGACATGTCTTTTTTCTTCTATAGTTTCCCCTGAACAAATCCTCAAATGTCGTGCGATGTCCCTCGGGCAGATCAAGAAACTTTTTTTAGTCGCAATTCTGATCGATGAGTGCCCCTTGTGGATTCTAGATGAGCCAACAAATGGTCTTGATCAAAAGGCTGTGAATTTTTTAGCTTTCCGAATCAAGCAACACGTAAAAAACAAGGGCACAGTGATCTTTTCAGAACATAACGAGAGTTTTATTAAAGAATCCGAATCCCAAATTATCGAATTATAATCACTATCTAAGACTCACTATGAATTGGATGAGCGAATATTCTAAGTTTTATGAATTTCTCCAAGTCTGTTTTCGATTTTGAACAAGATTTTTTCGGACCGGAAAAAGGTGTCTTTGTTTTCAGTGAAAATTTATCAGACAAACCGACGCGATAACGACACGATTTTTGTACCCAAGAGTACCCCATGGGCTGAGGAACTTGGTACTAGCTGCACTATGACTCTGCTGAGGAAAGGGTGCAGAAGATTGAAAGCTTCCTCGATCTTAGTAAGACAGTAAAGAGATGCTACCAAACAAATTTCCTAAAAGAAGAGGTAAAAAATGATTGAGGGTAAAATCAGAATCATAACACTTGGTATTGTTCGAAACGAGCAAGAAGAAATTCTTTTTGATGCCATGAAAGATCCAAATAAAAATCTCGATTTTCTTCGGCCTATTGGAGGAGGAGTAGAATTCTCAGAGTCGTGTGAAAATGCTATAGCAAGGGAGTTTGAAGAAGAGATTGGTGCAGAAGTTACTGATACTAAGCTAATAAAAATATTTGAAAATATTTTCCAATACAATGGAAAATTAGGTCATGAAATAGTCTTTTTCTTCGAAGTAGTTCTTGCTGGAAATAAATTTTACGAATTGAAAGAAATTCTTGTAAAAGAGGGCTCAGAAAACCGTGTAGCAAGATGGTACAGCAAATCAGATCTTGAAAAAACAGTAATTCTCCCACCTCAAATAGTAAAATACCTTTAAAAGTAAAAATAAAAGTGGTAAAGCTTATTTACTATTGATTAATAGCAGTATCGGGCTCAATCTCAAGATTTAGAGGAAGATAAAAAGTGTTAAGGTGTCTCCATTTATCGTTGTAATCTCGATAATTGTTGCATTCATTGTTTTGGATAAAGGTGTCAAGCAATTAGATGACCATGAAGAGATAAAGCTACAAAACGCTGAATTCGATCAAGATGGTGGATTCGGTTATGGTGAAGAAGGTTGAAACCAGGAAGATGATATTTCTCTCTAAAATCCTGAACTAAGAAACAGGCCTACTTACATCTTTAGCTTGAGTGGGCCGGTAATTTTAAGTTTTTTCATAGTATTCGATCCTTACATGAAACATCTTTGACTTGAACATGACACAAAAATTGAAGTGAATCAATCTGCTACCTTTTTTTCAGATTTAAGGTAGTGCACTACAAAGATTAGACAAAATACTTGATATACATCTCTAAAACGTACTAGACTAACCGTGTGGTCCTGGGGCAAATTCTGCTTCTAATAAATTGTTAACATCAAAAAAAGTCTTCAATAGAATTAGCTTGCTATAGAATTTCCTACTATAAAACCAAAAAACGAGTTATCTTCTCGAGCTCTTTGTTTTCGAGAAAAATTTTGAAAATTTAGGGGCTGCACATGTATTGGCAAATTATATTTTTCTACTTTTGGATAATCCAATAGCATTATAATACTCTCGGTATGAATAGGATTGTAACATGCATAATTACATATTGATTTCACTTTCTCTCTTGCTAATTTTGAGTCATAATCTTTTTGGAAGCACGAAAACATCTGCCCTGAATGCCGGACTTAATTCTACCCCATATATTCAACGTCATATCGATAAAATTCGGCCTGTTATCGGAAATATTGGGATTTTAGTTGATTCTAAAATATCAAATGGAAAAGAGATAGCTCAGGCTTATGCAAGTGAAATTGGTGCATCTTTCTTGGCTTACTCTGGCTATTCAATTGATGCAGTAGGAAGTTCATTTGGCGAGAAAAAAAACGAGAATCTCGAGTCAATTTTTTTAAAGGCCAAGGAAACAGCTCCTACAGTTCTATTTATTAGTGAATTCGCAAGCTTAGCTAGTAGTGAATCGTACTCTACAAGATCTTCTAAAGGAGCTATCGAATTCATTAGGCTGATTAGAGAAATAGTTGAAGAAAAAAACGGGGTAACTGTAGTTGTTTCTGATAGTGATATAAGTAAGCTAGATCCAGTTTTATGGAAAGAAAGAATCTTTAGTGCTGCATTGTCTGTGGAGACTATGAATATAGTAGAAAGACAAGAGATTTTAAGATATTTGGCTGATAAATTTGCTTTACCCACTTCAGGCATAGATTTTAAAAAACTTGGCGGCATTCTTGATAGCAGTGTGATTGCCGATCTAGAAAAGATATTTAATTTTATTAAGTCTATCGGAGCGTCTAGCAACACTTCGCCAACTGAAAGAATAGTGCAAGCTTACGAGAGATTTTCGAACGTTCAAAAATTTGAAAACTCTCAAGCATCTAATAAAGATAAGAGGAATGCTTTTGAAAAAGAATATGATGATTGCGACAAGGATTTTGAGGTAAAGAAGTCCAATATAACATTTGAAAACGTTTTAGGGATGAAGCGTGAGAAAAAACAGATAAATGAGATTCTGAGATATTTTAAAGAGCCAGAATTTTTTACCAAGCATGGTGTATATTCTCCACGGGGAATATTACTTTATGGACCCCCTGGAAATGGAAAAACTTATTTAGCTCGTGCTATTGCCGGTGAAGTTGGAGCAAATTTTATTTCAACAACCGGTGCTGATCTAGAAAGCGGGATAGGTAAATCTGACAGGATTTCTAAATTATTTGCTGAAGCTAGAAAAAACAGCCCAACAGTTATTTTTATAGATGAATTCGAGACTATAGCAGGACATAGGAAGAATGGAGCATATTATTCTGATAAAAAAGTCAGTAAATTACTCACTGAAATGGATGGAGTTGATTCAGAAACCAATGAAGGCGTATTTGTAATAGCTGCTACCAACCACCTTAGTGCTATTGATGATGCGGTACTTAGACCTGGAAGGTTTGACAGGCATATAAGTGTTAAAATACCTCACTTTGAGGATCGAATGGCACTTTTGAATGACTTTTTAGATTCACTATCAATATCATTTGATGGCGATTTGAATGAACTTGTTCAGCTAACTGCAGGATTATCCATTGCCCATATTAGAAAGGCGGATTGCTAGATTAAGTGCAGAAGAAAAAATTCCATCGCTTCGGAAGGCGGATTTAGTTTAGTCTATGAGGCTAATCTGCTTGCAAGAAAGGGGTATTTATGTCTGCCAATCTCACTTATGAGCAAAGGTA
>JBGCDR010000451.1:0-23457 GCA_045105515.1 Oligoflexales bacterium | reverse complement strand
CATTGTTAGATTATGCTTGAATAGTCAAAAAAATACATCTCAAATATTTTTGACAACAAAAATTTTGTTAAAAAAATATGCTGAACCCATTTTAACGTACTTCAAAATTTGGTTAAAAGCTTACTTGAATCAACCCTGACCCTACTCCAGTTATTGTTCCTGCAGCAAGCAAACCAACTGCAACAAGAAAGCATTGTTTGTTATGGCTTTTTTTGTAGTGGCTGTCTCCATCAGCTAAAACAGGATGAGTTAGTGAGATTGTGCTAAACAAGCACAAGACAATAGCCAAATTATTTTTCTTAGGAAATAAGCTCATTAATATTCTTTCTGTTTAAGCGAAAGTTAGTTACTAACAAAACATTTCCTTAATACCAGAAAGTAAACATAGATTTCAATATTATGCGAATCAATAGTTGAAAGCCTTGCTGCATAAGGATTCTGGCCATTTTTGTAATCAGCGTTTACTTGCCAGGTTTATTCCTCGATTAAATTGTGTATATTTTTAGGGCCTTAATGTCTGAATAGCCTGGCCCCCATGAAATAGTTGGACGGAGTAATTTTGAAAATCTTCTAAATCAAAATTCTGGCATAATATATTCACAAAAAGTATAACTAAATTTATTCCGTGATAGTTGGCTTAATGGCTTAATGGCTTAAGACGATCAGAGGGAATGAGGCAATGCATATAATTATTAAGGGGTAGATGAAAAGTGCTAGTCCTATTTAAAGACTATGGTTTTATGACCTTGGATAAGGATTCGATCGTCTAAATACTGTTTTACTGCATTGATTAGTACTTTTTTTTCGATATCCATACCTAATTTCACATAGTCGTCTAAAGACTCCCGGTGGCTAACCTCAATTACATCTTGTGCAATTATCGGCCCTTGATCCAATTCATGAGTGACGAAATGGGCTGTAGCACCGATGAGCTTGACACCCTTAGCATAAGCCTGATGGTAAGGCTTAGCTCCCATAAAAGAAGGGAGAAAGCTATGATGTATGTTGATTATTTTTGATTCATATTGTTCACAAATGTTTCTTGGCAAAATCTGCATATATCTTGCTAAAATAAGTAAATCTGGATTAAGTGGTAAGATCTGCTTTTGAATCATCTCAAAATGATCTGCTTTTCCCCCCTCTAGCAAAGGTATATGAACAAAAGGTATTCCATACCATTCGACGCGATCCTTGAGGTCATTATGATTAGAGATAACCTTCAAAATATCACAGGATAATTCCTTAGATTGCCAACGATAAAGAAGATCTTCTAAACAATGTCCATGTTTTGACACAAAAATAATAACTTTTTTCTTTTTATTCGCATCTATCAAAGACCAATTCATGTTGAAGCTGGTAGCTAATTCTTTAAATTTATTGAAAAATATTTCTAAGGGCTCCTCCAAAGAGGATAAATCAATCTCATAACGCATGAAAAAAAATTTCCCCTCAGCATCAACATATTGATCAGCCTCTAAAATGAGGCCATGGTGAGAAGCCACAAAAGTGCTCACAGCAGCTACGATACCCATTTTATCCGGACAAGAAATGATGAGATGATACTTCATATTGCAAGCTTCCAAGTCAAAATCTAAAAGATCGGACCATGCACAGGATTCTTAAATAGGAGACCTCGTAACACGGAGAAAAATCACATTTTAATATTAATTACACCATATTGAATTCTATAACAGGATGATTTTAACACAGCTTTTATGCCAAATGTCCTTTGCAAGACTCTGCCATCTTACCACCATCCCTAATAGGTATCCACGACGCCTCATCTTTAAAGATAGTTCGTTCACCCATGTCTTCTTTAGGTGCCATAACCAACAATTCTTCCTAAAACTTAAAGAAATCAAAGATTACCTCCTATACTTATGGGCAAAATACTTTTTTTCCTTAGCAGCTTGAAACCTTGTATCCAATATTCAATGAATATCTCAAAAAAAAATATACTTCCAAGCCAAACTAAGAATATATTTGGAATGCTCTAATTTTCACCTAATTTTTTTACCAAATCATTCTGAAGCTAAATAATATATTTAAAATAGAATCATTAATTTGAGAAAATATCTTCTTGATCCCCATTTAACACTTAGAATAAAGATAATATACTCCGAGCAACACCTCTTAAAAGATTTCTTAAATTTACTAACTAATTGTAAAATATATAGTGGTGAAAATAAAAAATCAAATGGCCAAGGAAACAGAAATGAACAAATTAGTAATTATCTTTTTGTTTTTTTTATTAACAATGCAAATTCAAAATATTGCACTAGGAAAGGTAGTGAATTTAGGTCTAGCTTGGGCAGGAAAATCTGGAATGTCTAAAAGGGTCCTTCAAGGGTTCGAAGAAGAGATTAAATTAGGGAATTCATCAATAGAATTTCAGATTGAGAAACACCCAGAATTACCCGATGTTGAGGAACTTTCAAAAAAAATGAGAGAATTTGAAAAAACTAAAGTAGGTATGGTGATTTTTCGATCTAATGCTGTGAAATATATGGCAAAAAACCCTCCTACGATACCAACCTTCATTGGCGGAAATAATCATCCTGGGCAGTTGGGAGCCATCAAAAATATTAATGCCCCTGAAGGCAATATTACCGGGGTAACATATTATATTCCTGTTGAAAATCAGTTTGAAATTTTTGAAAATATTAAGCCAATGAAAGATATTACAATTTTACTGGAAGAGGGCCATCCCTCATCAGATGTGGATCAAAATGGAACAGCAGCATATTGTAATAAAAAGGGCTACCGTTGCAATTTTCCTCGAATTAATAGCAAAGAACATCTCATAAATATAGTAAAAAAATATTCTAAAATGGGAACAGATACATTTATCTTAGGAAATCAATCCCTGGTATTTGACAATTCTGTTGATGTTATTAAAGCAGCTAAAAAAATTCCCGTTTTTTCATTTACGAAAAAGCCAGTAGAAAATGGTGCTATGGTTGGATTTGTAGCGGATGATATAAAATTAGGAAAAATATTAGCTCAAAAAGTTATAGATTTTTACAGCAACAACTTAAAAATAAAAGATATACCGATTGGATTTGATGAATCACCTAAATTCGAGATAAATTCAAAGACAGCTAATGCATTGGGAATTAGTCTTCCTTATGAAATTACAAATGCAGCATCCAAAATTTGGGAATAATTGGTTTTTGAAAAAACATTGATTAAATAGCGTCTCGTTTTGGTAGAATTTCTAGCTCTAAAATTCAGGGCTACCTATCTTCTCAACAATCTAGTATTATTGCAGTTATTCGCCATATTGAAACAAAGGGCATGGACATTCTTACGTAATGGCAGCGCTTGTTAATGATCTGAAGCACATTCCCCTAATTTAAACCAATTTTAAGTCGATAATTTAAACTAACAAAATAATGAACCAATTTACCATGACTTTATATATATGAATAAGCTCGTTTTCAAATTTTTACTACCAATAATCATACTAACAACCATCATTTTTCTCACATCCAGTTTGATTTTTGTATCAGGTTTCAAAAAATCGTCAGAAGAAATGATCATAAATTCATCCCAAGAAATCTCTACTATGATGGTAAAGTATATTTCAAATTGGTTCGATAGCCGCGAAGATCAATTAAAAAATTGGAGCCGATCAAAAATAATTCAGACTGCATTAAGTGAGGGGTTTTTTGGCAAATCAGCACGACAATCTTCCATTACTGAGCTAAAGACAAATATTCAAACTTTCAAGTTTTACAATCATCTAAATATAGCAAATCTCAATGGAGATATTATAGTTACAACAATTAATTCTAATAAAGGAAAGAATATATCCGACCTTCCATTTTTTTCCAAAGCCTTAAATGATGCCTTCTATAAAAGTGATGTGTTCTCCAATGAAAATCAAAAACCTACTATAATTTTAGCTACACCAATCTGGGTAAACAATGAAATTAAAGGTTTACTATTTGGAGAAACAGACTTTAGTCAGTTTAATGCCTCGTTTAGTGAAACTATGTCTAAAAAAAATTCATTTATATACATTTTGGATCTAAAAGGCCGATATATAAGTCATAAAAATAAAAACTTGATTCTCAATCAAGAAACCATGAATAACACAACTGTACAAACAATAATAGAAAATAGAATTGGAGTTTTAGAGTACAAGTTCGAAAACAAAACACGAATAGACGTTTATCAACACTTTCCATATTTTAACTGGATTATTGGCATAAGCTTTGATAAATCTGAAATTTTTTCTAATATGTTAAATAGTATCTACCAATCATTAATTATCGCATTCATTTTGCTTTTTTTTGCTGCTTTCATTATTTCACTATGGGCTAATTCTACACTGATCCGTCCAATCCGTAGTCTTGTTAAAGCAGCTGGAGATCTTTCTCAAGGAAATTTAAATATAAATATTGCACATACTAATGAAAATAGTGAAATAGGAACTTTAGCCAAAAGTTTTGACTATATGCGTTCCAATTTAAGGAAATATATAAAGGAAATAGAAAATCACAGCCAAACTCTTGAAGAGAAAGTGAAAGAACGAACTTTTCAGTTGGAATCCTCAAATGATAAACTTCATCAAATGTTACATGATCTCAAAAAAGCGCAGCAGCAGCTTGTGCAATCTGAGAAAATGGCTAGTTTAGGTATTTTGGTAGCAGGTATCGCTCATGAAATAAACAATCCCGCCCATTTTCTATCCGTATCTTGTTTAAATTTAAACAATGACCTAAATAGTCTCAAAACTAGCTTAGCAGAGCTGGTAGAAGACGATAAAGAATTTCACAATTTTCTTGAACAGAGATTTGCCAAATTGATTGAAACAAACGGAATAATTGACGAGGGAGCAAAAAGAATTACAGCAATTGTAACGAATTTAAGGACATTTTCTAGATTGGACGAATCGAGTAAGAAAACAGTAGATATTTCTGAAACAATTCAATCCACAATTTCTATAATCAGACCAAAATATTCAAAAGAGATCGATTTCAAATTAAATTTAGATTTTTCTCCCTACGTGGAATGTTGGCCTGCAAAACTAGGACAAGTAATTATGAATATTATCATTAATGGATGCCAAGCACTGCTATCAAATCAAGGACAAAAAAACAGACTAATCTCTGTCAGAACTTATCCAGACAACGAATTTATATGTATAGCTTTATATGATAATGGGCCAGGAATAAAGCCAGAAGTAATAAAAAATATATTTGATCCTTTTTATACAACTAAAGACGTAGGTGAAGGAACTGGCCTTGGTTTGTCTATTTCTACGTCAATCATTGAAGATCATGATGGTCACATAAATGTGGAATCGGCTCCAAATAAAGGGACAACATTTACAATATCCCTTCCTATGAAAAAGGAAAAAAATGTCTCTTAAAATAAGAAAACATATTCTAGAAAAAGAAATGACAAAAAAAATATCTAAAAGTGATAGTACTATACTTATTGTGGATGATGAAAGAAATAACATAATATCTCTTCAAGGATTTCTAGAAAGTAAATATAGAATAAAAACAGCTAGCAGTGGCAAAGAAGCACTAGATATAATTGATAACAATAAAGATCTAGAGATCAAGGTTATCATAAGTGATCAAAAAATGCCTAGCATGACAGGAGTTGATTTTTTAAAGGCAACGATTAAACCTTTACCATTTACGGCAAGAATAATTTTAACTGGATATACAGATATTAATGAAATTATTGCTGCAATTAATGACAGTAAAATTTATAAATTTATGGTAAAACCATTTAATCATGACGATATGTTATTGAATATCGAAAGAGCAGTACAAGCTTACGACCTTCAAAAAGAAAACATAGATCTTATTAGTGAATTAAGATCTACAAATGAAAATTTGGAAAAAAAAGTTAAAGAAAGAACTAAAAAGTTATCAGAACAAAATACAAAACTTGAAAATCTCTATTCTGACAAGCGGAATTTGGTCAGAATTTTATGTCATGATTTAGCTAATTATGTTTCCATAGTTCAGGGAAGCTTTCGAATGCTAGTGAATAAAATTGATGTTCCAGAAAAATACAAGAAACGAATTAATTTTGGTCTAAATTGTGAAATTGAAATTTTAGATGGAGTTAGAAATTGGGAAGCCTTAACCTCTGGCAAGAAAAAATTAGAACTATCAATTATCGATTTTCAAGATGTTATTCAAAAAGGATTGCTTCTTTTTGAAGATCGTCTTGAGCAAAAAAATCTCAATATATCGGTATCATCCAACGATGAATTCAAGGTATTGGGAGAACTAAATTCTATCAACAATGATATTTTCAATAATATTCTTTCTAATGCAATAAAATTCAGTAAAGAAGGATCTGAAATAAATATTGATTTTTCGGAGAAAGAAAATAGACGAATAGTTTCCATAAAAGACACAGGCATTGGAATTCCAGAAGATTTGCTTCAAAAATTATTTGATCCTACTGCTCAAACCTCAAGAGATGGTACTTCAGGAGAAAAAGGGACCGGTTTTGGTATGCCTATTGTAAAGTCTTATATGGACTTATATGGTGCAGAAATAGAGGTTTTTAGTAAATCGATTGAAGAATTCCCTGAACAACATGGTACAACTTTTTTCCTAAAGTTCAAATATTAAGATACAAGCACCAAGCCTGTGAAGAATAGTTGGGGGAATAGTTGGGGAATAGTTGGGGGAATAGTTGGGGGAATAGTTGGGAATAGTTGGGAATAGTTGTGGAATAGTTGGACGGAGCAATTTTGAAAATCTTCTAAATCAAAATTATGGCATAATATGTTCACAAAAAGTACCTAATTTGAGAAAAGATGTGGATTTCGGCGGGCTAAAATCTGGCGATTTGATAAATAAATATGCCAAAAATTTGATTTGAAGCTCGTCTCAGATTTACTCTGACCTAACATTTTTAAAACAGAGACTCTATTTCTTTCAAGTAGTTTGGATTTTTTTTGATAATATCATCAAGAGCGTTCTGGTAGGAATTTACTACTTTATCTGAAATTGATTTATTGAAAGCAAAATATAGTTTACTAGTCTTTAATTCATAATCTACTACGAAATCATCTTTATTGAAACTGTGTTGTTTCATCAACCATTCAGAAACTTTCTGGTTATAGGCAAGAAAATCGCAATCTTTTTGCAGAAGGAGTGTTAAAAGTTCTTCAAACTTAGTTTTTGCGTTGATCAGCTCTTCAGGAACTTTCTTTTCTCTTATCAAAATATCCCCTATAGCATCTTTAATTACACAGTACTTAAATTTAAGAAAATCACTGCCTTTACTAATAGTTGCTAGAGAATCTTTCCGCTTTATAAGAGATATTGTTGTTTTCGTGATAGGTCCAACCCACTTGAATAACTTTTCTCTACTCTCAGTTCTAGTTGTGGAAAATAGAACCACTTGCTGTCCTTTTTTCTGCGCAAGTTGATATCCTCTCGCCCAAATACCCAAGTTCATTCTATAATCTTTTTTACTTTTGCCCATTTGTCGGTGAATTTTCTCTAACAATCTAACAGCAATTCCATCTATATCTCTTTCAATTGAATTGTACTTAAAATTATAGGGAGGAAATTCTTCTGTATAAAAAGACAGCTTTGGAGAATTTTGGGCTAGTAAGTTTGATGATGAACCGAGGCACACAATTGAAAGCAATAATAAACGACAAATTTTCATGCACATCCCTTAAATTAAGCGTAATTTTAATAGTTGCTGAATAGTTGGTGATCGGAGTAATTTTAACACAGGTTTTATGTCAGATGTCCTTTGAAAATAAAAAAGATTTATGCCATCATCCCTTACATGTATCCACGACGCCTCATCATTCAAGATAGTTCGTTCACCCATGTCTTCTTTAGGTGTCATAACCGACAATTCTTGCTGAAACCTAAAGAAATTAAAGAATACTTGCTCTCCTTGGGGGCTAAATTTAAGAAAAAATATGGCATCTTAATTTATGACTTCATTATTATGGACAACCATGCTCACCTCCTTCTCAAGGTCCCCAATCAATTTTCCTTAAGTAATTTTATGCGTACTGTTAATTCCCTCCTAGCAAGGTTTATTAACAATTATTTTAAGCGTGATAGCCAAGCTATCCGTGAAAGGTTTAAATCACCAATTGTCAGCACTGAGTCTTACTTCCTTCAGCTTATGCCTTATATCTGGCTTAATCGCTTTAAAGTCGATGGAACTAAGCCAAACTCTGACCTTTACTGCTCTGCGTGCTGGCGGATAAACCCAGCTTGTTTAGCTAAAATAGCTATTAATGAGGAAGAATATAAACTTTTCGCACAACTTCTTGACACTTACGAGTCTGCAAATATTAATCCAGGGAAATCTGTCAAAAGATTTGTTCTCAACTTGCTCAATGCTGCAATGTCCAAAATATCGATGCTTAAAAAAGAAATATTCGAAAATTCTCATACCATTGGGGATGTTCTGGCGATAAGTTTTAGGGCGGAGCTTTTGGCGGCATTTAGAAGAGAAACTGTGCCTTAATAAAACCCAAAAACAGTTATAACTATTTACTTTTTTTCCTTAGCAGCTTGAAACCTTGTATCCAAAATTCAGTGAATAACTCAAAAAACTATATTTCCAAGCCAAATTCAGAATATATTTGGAATGCGTTAATCTTCATCTAATTTTTTTGACCAAATCATTCAGAGGCTAATCAATACATATAAAATAGAATCACTAATTTGAGAAAAGATCCACTTGATCTAACTTTATACACGCAAATTAATGATCAAATTACTCCGAGCAACACTTCCAGCTCAAGCTCTCCCCTAGAGTTCCGAAGACCTACTCAATACCAACAAGCACAGAAATAAAAACTATGATTGAAACATTAAAAGCAATTCAAAAGAGCTTACGTAAAAACTGGCAGTTGATTCTGATATGCCTGGTGGTGATCTCTGGTAGTTTTACAACCCTTTTCTATCATTACCGTTCTTGGGGTAGGGATGACTTTGTATACAAAATTGAAAGTAAGATTTTTGACTGGAAATTGCATCAACGAGGGGTAGACAAGACCCCGACAAAAGTAGGTATTCTTGCAATTGATGAAAAATCTTTAAGAAAATTTGGACGCTGGCCTTTCTCTCGACGCTACTATGCTAGAGCTTTTGCAAATTTGAAAAAACTTGGGGTCAAGTGGATTGCCTTTGATGCAGTTTGGGCTGAGCCAGAGAAAACTTTACTCGAAGATGCAAAGAAACAAATCTCAGATCTCAGTCAACAAAACCTCCAAGATAAACAAAACCAAATCCTAAGTATGATCGATAATTCACCAAGTGATATAATCATGACTAGAGGCATCCAAGATTTCACCAATATAATCATGGGGTTTTTCTACTTTGGCTCCCTATTTGAAACCAAAAACAATTTTGGTAAACGCAACCCATTTGTTGGTCTGGAACATATGGCAGACATATCAGAATTAGCCTATGATATGCCTGAAGGCAAAACCTTGGATGACTATTTGTTTCTCAATAAAGGCTACGGGGTCGTCACCAACACCCAGCTTTATAATGATGTAGGGGAGCATTTTGCTTTTTTTAGTAACGATGCTGATGATGATGCCATCAATCGATGGGTGACCTTGCTCGCAAATATCGATGGCAAACTTATGCCCTCTCTTAGCCTTAAAACAGCTGCTGAGTTCCTCGATCGCGATATTTATGTCATCTTTGACGACCAAACCATTGAAGCTATAGCCCTTCCAAGTCGGGAGGATGAAGCTGATTCTATAGAAATTCCCATCGATGCAAATGGAGCTGGACGTATTCTAGCTAACCATAGAGGCCCAGGACGAGCATTTCATCATTTTAGCCTCGCTGATGCCTATTTAAATAAGTATACAAAAAAGGAGCGTAAAGCCCTAAAAGGTAGTGTGCTTTTGCTAGGTGCCACAGCCACCGGCATCAATGATATTAGGCCTAACCCATTTGATCCATCTATTGACGGTGCGGAAAATCACGCAGCCGCACTCGACAATATCATCCGTAGCAATTATCTGAAAAGACCTAAGACTATTTATCAAACTGAACTACTAATTGTCCTAATTGTCGGCTTATTATTTGCACCTCTCATGATCTGGGGAAAAGCAGTTATTTCCGGTATTGCAGTCCTAATGTTTCTTATTGGATATTACTATTTCGATAAATACGTTTGGTTTGCGAACGGGGTTTGGGCTTATCTATTTGTACCTTACGTCGAGATCTTGAGCATGTTTGTGCTCACCAACTTATTTAAATACATTACTGAAGAAAAAGATAAAAAGTTCCTTAAGAGCGCTTTTGGTAGTTATATCTCTCCTGAGCTAATTGACGAAATGTACAGCAGTGGTGAACCACCACAACTAGGTGGAACGAGTGGAATCATCACGGCATATTTCACCGATATTCAAGGTTTCTCGTCATTTTCGGAAAAACTTTCTGCGACCGAACTGGTCGAGCTGCTTAACGAATACCTAACTGCAATGACTGACATTCTTCTGGAAAACAAAGGCACCTTGGACAAGTATGAAGGGGATGCTATCATCGCTTTTTTTGGTGCACCCATGACACTACCTGATCACGCTGCAAAAGCTTGCTTTGTTGCACTCAGAATGCAAGAAACTCTCCTAGAATTACGCAAAAAATGGGCGTCTGAAGGAGATAAATGGCCTCAGATAGTTAAAGAAATGCGTATGCGTATTGGTATCAACTCTGGCGAAATTGTCACAGGCAATATGGGATCACGAGACCGGATGAACTATACGATGATGGGTGACTCTGTGAACCTTGCTGCACGCTTGGAAGAAGCTGCAAAGCAATACGGAATATTTACCCAAGTTTCCAAATTCACCATGGACTTAACTGGAGGTCACTTCGAAATGCGCGAGCTAGATACTATTCGCGTGGTAGGTAAAGAGGAACCAGTGACCACCTATGACTTATTGGGTTTGAAGGGGCGCACCGCACCTGGATTAATCAAGCTCAAGGATGAATTCCATAAAGGCATAGCCCTCTATAAAGACATGAAGTGGGATGAAGCCATTGCTCAATTTCAAGTAACCTTAGGACTAGAGTATGAGCGTTATCCAGACTTAAAAGGCAAAAAAACCAATCCTTCGCTTGTCTATATTGACCGCTGCAAAGCTTATAAAGAAAATCCTCCGCCTGATGATTGGGGTGGAGTTTATGTTCTCACTTCGAAATAGGACAGTGCATGTCACAGCAAAAACCTACAGAAGACACGTTTATTCGGCTAGCAGCACTGCTTCGCGACGATCAACAACTCGGCGAATTTTTTACCAAATTATCCTCTCTAAATGAATTACAACGCAACCTAAAATTAACAGAAATGATTGAAACAATGAAAAGCAACGCAGCACCTAAAGATATGATAGAAACTTGTAAATTACTCCGCAAAAAAGAGGTGTTTTTAAAACTACAAAACCTTATCAAGCAAAAATCATAGTTTCGAAAGGATCATCATGAGAATCAACCTTAAATCATTCCTTGCTGTCTTATTTCTAGTAGGTCAAGTATATTCTGGGGCATTAGCCCAGAAATCGTCGTTCAATTATGACAAAAATAAAGTTTTAAAGGTCAACTGGATGACAGAGGTCTACCCTCCTTACAATTTTGCTGATAAAGGTGATAATCCAGCTGGGATCGGAGTTGAAGTGCTTGAGGCTGTTTTGAAGGAAATGGGGCGAAAGTCGAATGATGACAAAATCAGTATTGTTCCTTGGGCCCAAGCTTACAATAAAATTCAAAATCAAGGTTCTTATAATGGACTATTTGTGATGGTTAGAAGTAAAGAAAGAGAAAAAATGTTCAAATGGTTTGGGCCAATTACAGACCATTCGGTAACGGTTATTGGCTTAAAAAGTTCACCTGAACTGGTCAACGCCGGTGAATTGAAAAAATTTACTTTTATTACCGAACGCGAAGGTATTGGCCAATCAACTTTAACGAAACATGGTGTTCCGGAATCAAATATCCATGCAGTCACAACTGCTGAACAAATGGTTCAAATGCTAAGAAAAGGTCGAGCACCCTATATATCATACAACTTCACTACGCTAAAATGGCGGATGAAGCAGCTAGGAATTAAGATAGATGATTTAGAAGAGAAGCTAAAAATCGACAAGAAAGAAGTCTATTTCGCACTAAATAAAGCTTTTCCAGATAGTACGGTTAAAGCTTATCAAACTGCAATGGACAAAGTTAAAAAAGATACTAAATTGCTCAAGGCAATAAAGCAAAAATATAACGCTGAATTAAGTAAATAGCGACTGAGAAATTGCCTAGCATAAGCTTGCTCTTTGAATCTTTACCTTCTAATATCTTTATATTTCACCAAGATTAACAGAGTATTAATAAAGTCTCAGGCATCATCTGACGAAGCCTATTTAGGGTAGCACCTAGAGGAGAAAATATGGAAATTTTTAAAGAAATGGTAAAGGTTCCCTTTTTTTGTGTCAGGGCAAGTAACCGGCACGTATGGACCTCAATCCTCGACAAAAAATGGACTAGATTGTTTAAAACTCGGGTTGTAGGGGATATGACCATTCAATGCATGAATGAGCTCGGACCCATTTATGGAAAAATATCCCAAATTGGCATCAATAGCCTTCCTCCTCAGTGTGACAAGCTCATAAAGAAAACAGGCTTAGACCGTATCTACGATGACTGGCCTCCATTGGACTTTCCTGAAATACAAAAAATACTGGATAAGGAATTTCCTGGTTGGAAACAAAGTATTCGCATAGAACCAAAACCGATTGGGGTAGCATCAATGGCACAGGTCCATGTGATAACAGACTTGAATGGCAAGCGTTGGGCTATGAAATTTGTCAAACCGAAGGCTAAAAAGCGCATCCAAGAGACTCTCAAAGCACTCAACGAAGTCATAAGCCTATCTAAAGTTGCCGGAAACACTCCGATCGTACAAAAATTCTTCAAAGAATGGGAAGATTTCTCTTCTTCACTGCGTAAAGAAGTTCGTTTGGATTTAGAAAAGAAAAACATTAAAAAAATTCAAAACAAATTGAAAAAACAAAAAAGCCAGATAATAAAAATTCCCGAAGTGTGTGAATCACTATGCACTCCAGATATTTTAACGATTGAATATTTTGAGGGTATCCCCTTCAAGGAACTGCTCCAAAAAAAGCAACATCTTTCAGATAGGGTCAAAGACAAACTAGCACAGAATGTCTTAAAGGAGTTTTTAGTACAAATTTTTGAATGGGGCTTATTTCATGGAGATCCACATGCTGGGAATTTAATCCTTCTAGAAGATGGTAGCATCGGCCTCTTTGATTGGGGTTTAACAGGAGAATTTTCTGATAAAGATAGACGCTATATCTCTTCTGTCCTTAAATCAATTTTAACTCTAGATTTCTCTATGCTTGTTGATGCACTCATAGATATTGCTAAAGAGGAAAATGTCGAAGTGGGTCGCGAACAGGTGGAATATGAGCTAAGAAAGGTTCTTGCTTTAACCAAAAAAGCTAGGGAGCAAGGAAAAAAGGTAAAACTTCATACTCTTATCAACTCTTGTTTTAAAGCTGCTGATAAGCTGGGAATTCCGATTCCCAGAGGGCTATTTATCATGGCCAAAACCTTATTAACCATAGAAGGACTGGCAACTGGGATTTCACCAAAAGCTTCATTTACCCGAGCTGCCACTCCCTTTCTGCTCAAAGCAGCTAACCCAAGCATCAAAGACTTTTGGAAGATGACAAAAAACTTACCCAAACTCTACAAACGCATGAAGCCTATGCCTGTTCAAGAAGAAGCTTCAACTTAGGCTTTGCATTAAGGATATCCCTGACCATGATACCCGCCACCACCCTGATAGGGTTGGTAAGATCCTTGGTTTGGATAAGTTTGATAGCCTTGGTTTTGATAAGACTGCTGTTGATAATTTTGCTGTGAATAAGGAGAACCATGGGAACCTTGGTAGTGTGGTGGCAATTGAGTTCCATGCTTATGCCCGGAAAAAATAGGCTTGATGTAGCCATTCATTTTGGTAAACATATCCTTCATAAAACTTTGTTTATTTCCAGTATTTCCGTGGTGATATCCTGGACCTAAGAGACCTAACTGCTTAATAAGTTGAAATTGTGCAGGAACCTCACTAAGAGCTTCCACCATAAATGCTGCCCGTTGCGGTTGAGGAATTTCCTGATTTCCCCAATTTGGATGAAAGCCAGTCACCTCTCTAAATGGCACAAATTGAAAGTTATCAAAAAGGCGGGTGATGCCTTGACTTTCCATCTGATCATCTAGGTACATCATTTCATTAAAAGGCCCATCGCCTAGTCCTACCACTATGATCGAAAGAGGATAATGAGCAGCTTCCGCAAGGATGCGCATATGCTCCATTAATGCGGCGGATGATCCATGTCCTTGATGATGATAACCTTGACCATACTGGTTATATGCTCCCCCATGCATTTGATTGGTACCATAGCCGTAGGGGGTTTGAGTTTGCATGCTTTGCTGTGGAGATTGATTACCTAAGCTTCCATAGGTGAATACCACTAATATATGGTACTGTCCGGTCCTTTTAACGATATTGATCCCTTGCTTGATGATGGGAATCAAGTTAGTTGGGTGATTTCCTGGATAGACTGCCTTACGCCCATTGGGTGAAAAGCTATCATCATATGCAGCCATCACATCATCAGTTCCCACTAAACCATCAATATGCCCTGGGTAATCAATAGGAATATGAGAACGAGAAGACATATCATATATCATATGGTTGTGAGCTTGCTGGTCACCAAAAATATAGCTGGGAAAGATATTATCAGAATCATAACGAGCAAAGGTACTAGCAAAGGTCTGCATGGCAGCCTGAAATTCATTAAAGTAACCATTTTCCATGGCATGGGGCTTACTTACTTGTGCTGATTGGCGAGCGCTTGCATCAATCCCAATAATGAGATTAAAGTCAGTGATGCCTTTTTGATTCATGGCTCCGACCACTTCGAATTCTGAATTATAGTGATCCCGTATTGCATACTGGGTGTAAGTGCCATGTTTGGAGTGTTTTTTCTTCTTTTTATTTTTGTAGATCATATATGCACCAGCTGCTAAACCAGCTGCCATCAGCATCTTACCACCTTTCATTTTCTTTGCTTTTTTACCTAGCATTACGGCACCAAAAACCCCACCAAAGGGTATCGCAGCCTTCATCAAGGAAGAATGACCATATTTTTGCTTGTGTTTTTTCTTTTTACCAGCAATTAATGTAGTAGGTAGAAGAAAGGTGCAAGCAAGAGATAGACTCAAAAGCCTTGTTTTCAGCATGAAGACCTCCTATTTAATCAACAATATCTTCGAGCACCATGCTGTGTATATTAAAAATAAGAAATTTTAGCAAACGCTTTACTAAGAAGCTCGGAACCAGGTGAATCGGGTTGCTACATGTTTTTTAATTGTGAAAAAATGCAGCAAACAGGATTTATTTTGTAGGGAAATGGGTAGTCTAAAAAGAGAGGCTCTTCGAGAAAAGTAAAAACTTAATTAACCGGAATAAAATTTAATTCCTGAACAAATTTTTCTGCTGAGAGAACATAGTCAATAAAAGTTTTTTGAATGCCACTAGGCTCGCCTTTTGTTACTAAATTTAGAGGTCTAACTAATGAATAGGAACCAGATTTGATATTCTCTATATTGGCAGATTAACCACCTACCTCGACTAGCTTAATACAAGAAAAAGAGTAGATGATCCACTGAGGAGCAAATCTTGCTGAAGATAGCTGTGGAAAAAGACTAAAGATTGAAATTTAAACTAGCGTTCTTAACACGCTCGAGGCCCCTTGATTATGACGACAATTATGAATGGTGTAGTTTAATAAGAGTGAAGGAAGGGGTGCCGTCATCCCTGTACTGGTAAATGGATAATGTAGGAGAGAGGCCTCCCTATAAGCGTAGGAGATCCCTCGACTTGCGCTCAGGATGACTTGGGGTTGGTTAGATGGGAAATTACATCCTATAGTCGATAGCAATCAAAGCAAAGCTTTTTTGTCTACCTTCTAAATCTCCAGTTAAATTATTGAAAATCATATTTTCAATACCAATTTTTATATTTGGCTTAATCACACGGTACACACCATAACCTAGAGATGAAGCGAAACCTGTGATTTTTTCATCTTCGTTAGCTTCATAATCATGGTAAGCAACTCCTAGAGAACCACTAAAAGACATCTTTCCAAAATTCACCATTCCCTTAAAATATCCACCAATAAAGGTTTCGCCATTTTGGTTTTTCTCATCATTATCCGGAATGCTTCGAAAGAATACACCATAGCTATTTCTCTGACCATCTGCAATGTCATAAGCCAAACCAAATGAATTACCACCTCGGGTAGGCATCACCCCCCCAACAATATTATCTGCCAGCGCCGTTTGGGATAGCACACAGCTTAAAGCTAAACCAAAGCTAACAATTGTTAAATTCACTAAACCTTTTTTCTTTTTATAAAAATTACTTAATTTTTCCACTCAACTACCCTTTACACTTTGTTTTGTTGATTTTTTACAAGTTACTTATCGGATTTATACAGTTTTTCTAAATAGTTTTTTGCTTTAAATGTTCGCATGCTTTTCGCAATCGAATAACATAAATATTTTAGTATGATTTATATGGACTTAGATGCTCACTAAGATTTTCAGGAAGCTATTATTCAGATATACGCGCAATTATTTCATATCATAGGGAATTCAGCCCAGGCACTACCCATCAAATCCTGACGTGAAAAATTAATTATATATTCTACTAAACTTTTAGGTCAAATGAGCCGATCTAGGTTTATAAGGGGATGGAATATCATAATCCACATTTAAATTTTTAAATTTAGTATTAACTCAGTTGCATAGAGGCTTCCAATGATCAGGTTTCTAATATTAATGGTTCCGTTTTTAAGCTCTTTAAACTCAGCATTTTCACAAGAGCAAGATATGGACAATAGCACGACTACGACCATACAGAATATTCAAACAGGTGCGCAAACCATAACATTAACTTCACTGAATAAGTACATCAACAAATGGTTTATTTTATCATTAGAGGGAAAAACAAACTTAGATCTACATATTCAAAATCGTTATCCGAAGACGCCACTAACCCTTACTAAGTCTGGCATCAGCTTTTTTGCAGAGGAACGAGAATTTACTCCTTATCATTGCAATTTGTGGAATGAAAGTTCTTTAAAAAACCTTAGAGGGAAAATTAAAAATTTTAAAGAAACCTATTTGCCGATTTGTGATGGACGCTTGTATGTAAGAATGAAAAGATCTGCAAACACGCAACTATCTTTGACAGAATCTGCTACAAAGATGCTAAGAAAAACAGAATTCGGCGAGAAATTCATTAATACCTTCAAACCATATCTCGTTTCAATGATGTCTGAAAGTCCAAGCGATGGTGAATATATTGAAAATGTAGAGCATAAATCAATAAACCTCGTTGATGCACCATTAGAGCCTAAGATGACTCAAAACGATAATATGAAATACGACGACGATCATTTTGTTGGTATTAAGCTAGAATCTGAACAAAAAGCTATAGAATACGGCAAGTGGTACGAGACTAAAATGCATGCAGGCATTTACATCGGTTTATTTAAGCCAGGTCTTATCCATCCTGAGGTTATCAAAGTAGACAAACACAAGGCAAACCCAATAACTGCTGATGAAAAGAAAATGCGTGTATACATGACTGCATACGATTTAGGTATGTATGCTCCTGAGTACACCGTTGGTACAGAAGAGCCTAAAGTAACCAATCCAGAGTTTAAGGATAAGTTAGTACCAATTGGCAGCATCCCCCCCTATGAACTTGGTCAGTCAGTAGGAGTTTTCATTGGAGGTTTCAAAACCAGGCATGGAAAGATTAACCGTGGGCCTAACAAAGGAAAGACCTATGGTTTTATCGAAAAAGGAGTAGAGCTAGCAAAGATGTCTTCGGGACTAGCGACTGCCTATCTTAAGCACGATGGCAGCTTTGGAATCGACAAGTGGCCTGAAAATAAGGGCATGCAGGATAAACTCTCAAGAGAAGTATTAGCGGCACGACAGAATGGCGTTATGCTAATTGACAACTATAAAATAGGTGATTACGTCAACAACTGGGGACAAGGCAACTGGTCGGGAAGCGCAGAGCGTTCATTAAAGACCATGAGATCTGGGATCTGCATCCAGGAAAAAGGTGAAAAGCGTTTTCTTTTATTCATGGCTTTCACTGCAGCAACTCCTTCAACCATGGCTCAAACTATGCAGGCTTTCGATTGTAAGACGGCTATGCATCTAGATATGAACGCATATATGTATATGCACAATGCGATCTATTCATATGAACCTGGTAAGGGTTATGAGGTAGAGTATTTAAATCAGCACATGAAATATCCAAAAAGTATCAAGCGTCACCGTTATATCATGGACAACAATCGCAGAGACTTTTTCTATCTTAAGCGCCGCAATACTTCTAATACCAATTACTTAGGAACTAACTAAAAAAAAACGATACTGCGGCTGAAAGCCTCAATATCGTTGATAATCATTTTTTAATTCAGACCATTAATAATGATGGTTTTAAGCCATCAGTCTACCAGCGGTTTCCTCGGTTTCCACCACCACCACCACTAGCACGGTTATTAAAAGATCTGTTACGGTCTCCACCAGCTCTTGGCGCTCGCTCTTGAGCCATTGAAACCTTCAAGTTTCTTCCATCCAATTCAGTACCATCGAGACGATCGACTGCATCATGTGCATGCTGTGAATCACTGAACTCGATAAAGCCGAATCCTCTGGAGCGGCCTGTTTCTCGATCAGTAATGATTTTTACAGAAGACACCTGTCCAATTTCGCTAAAAAGAACGTCTAGTGCATCTTCTTTTGTGTTCCAGCTAAGACCGCCTACGAAAACTTTGTTACTCATAATTACATATACCTTAAACAAATAAAATAAAAACAGTTACATTCTATAGGAATTCCCTACAAGTGCAAACGCCAAAGTATAATTATCTATTATTACATAGGTATTATTGCTTTTAGGGTGTACAAAGGCCTAAAAAAGAAGAATTTAGGCTAAAATATAACTTATTATCCAACCCCCAAAAGCATAAAACTACGCCTTTTTTAGATCTACATATAAAAGGCCAAATACCTCCAAATTTTCCTAATTAAGAGAACTTTCACCTAAGATCGTAAAAGTAAGCAGGAAGAAACGGATGACATTTATTGGAATGTGCTTGGACTAAGTCACTGTCTAAGAGATACAAGCGGGCAATCAAAAAGACCGAGAAATTAAAACGGGTATCAGTTTTTTTCTCCAGAACTTAGTTTTGCGAAAGTAGCGGTTTACGAAAAAGCACACGAGGCTTATCAAAGTCGCTATTATCTAAAATGATAGAGCTAAGGGTGTTTTGATTTGAAGCTAGAGAGTACATGTCTTCAATCCCAGTCCTCCACTCTTTTTCTGTACCAAGATAAACTCGTCCTGTCCATTCTGCGCGATTCTTGCCACGATATAAGGCTGTTTTAAAGTCTACGTAGAGTCCCACAATTTTCACATCATAACCATTTTGCAGCATCAGTTTAAAATACTTTTGCGCATGAACATTGGTAGGAATAATCACATTCCTACGTTCAGAAATTACTAAATCAAATATATTATCTTTTGTAGTATAGATATGAGGTTTAAGCACCTTCCAAGCATCAAGATAGCCAATACTAGGATTTTTAGCGGCTTCTAAAAACCCTCTATGAAACTGCCGCAAAATATCACCATCAAATTGTATGTATTCTTCTAATTTAAAACTTGGAAACCACTGCCCCAATGAATCACATAAAAACGATTTACCCGAACCACCAGCACCAATGATTAGAATTGCTTTTGGCTTGGCAGTTTTTGCGATAGTTTTCTTGCTTTTCATTTTCATAACTTCGACAGCTTTTTCCACCTCATCCTGAAGAAGAGGCCTATCTAACTCACTTAGTAATTTTCCTGGTGCTTTCTTCCAATTTCTTCCAGGTAGGCATCGAGATTCCTCGAAATCCCATTTTCTATTGGCATCTATACAAGAAAAAAAGTCCTCTAGATAATTGCTTGCATACAAATTCTCAAAAGTTAAAAAGCATAAAATCAATGCAGTCGACAAGTTTATATTTCGTAAAAAAACCAATGGAAGATTCTTTGCACCTAACATTATTTGCTCCTCCCGAAATTTCTAACAACAGCGGTAGAGTCTAATAGTGATAGAGTTTGGATGTCTATAGAGATGTTTGGGATAAAAAATAAAAAAATAATTATTTATTGCATAAATGTTTATAGTTCTTCATATAATCAATACTGAGAGAATAGTTCAGAGTCTTACTCAGCACAAATCCTGATGAAACCAAGAAAGTTTCTCCATCACCATATTTGTGACTGATTGCAAAAATTTTCACTTGCTCTATCTTGAGGTTTACTATGCTCATAGTGCTTATATGAGGAGTAATTAAAGATGAAAAATCTCGTATTTATGGTGATAATTTTACTTAGCCTGACGTCAAATCCTGAATGCTTAAACGGAAAAATCAATGGTACAAAAAAAATCGAAAAACCACTGGGTTTGGTCAATTTAGATGGTGTTTGCTATGCTAACGCCACACTTGAGTCCTTGTTTCACTTAAATGATTTTAATAATTTTTTAATTGCAAGAAGGAAATCTATTGCGAAAAAACCAAATTCACCTAGTTTGCAGGCGTACTTAAAAGCTTTGAAAGCATACCGCAGAAATTCGGCGAACCCTATATTTTATTCCTTCATTCAAGGATCTTACAAACCATCAGTGAAGCTTGGCACCTACAAAGGAATTGTCAACGAACGCAATGAACCTACAGAAATCATTCAAAAGATTCTCTTAGAAATTCAAGAAATCAGTCCCAGTACAAACAAATTATTCAATTTACTTCCACCAGTGCAGTTAAAAGAAATTGTAAAAAATAAAGATTTGCAGGCTACCACAAAGCTTCTCTTGCGAACCAGTATTAGTAAATATGTCTTCATCATGATCGACAACCCCTTCGCGAGTAAGCTTTATGAACTAGTAGAGATTCATAGCAAATCTGAAGGGGGACTATTACTACCTACTACTATCAGAATTTCTCAGAATGCAAGTTATAAATTGGCCAGCATTGTTTCTTCATCAAATTTAAGCCAAAGTGAACCCCTCGAAGCTGAGGGTAACGATTTTCAGGCAAACCACCAAGGCCCAAACCATTCAACAGCCTATACGAATATTGAGGGACAATGGTTTTATTTTAATGATCAAGAGGTTAGAAGAGTGAATACCTCTCATATCCACAGTTTACTAAAAGGTGAGCCTTGTTTAATTGACAGCAAAAATATGTTAGTCGAACAGTTCGCGCCAGGTATTTTAATTTATGAACGGAAAAATATTTAGCTAAACTGTCACAAATTTTGTTCTCTTGCCTATACGATCAGAACATTAACAATAAGCAAATTAGACAAGAGGCATCATCATGAAATTATTGAAAAGAATCTCATTAATAACAGCTCTTATTTTCTCAAGTCCAGTCATGAGTGCTCCTGACTGCGACTGTGAGCACTGCAACCATTCATGTGAGCATGAGTGCGACAATTCATGCGATAATTGCTAAATTTTAGTTGCTGACAAACATGGATGACATGTGAACCTCAAGGAAAGAAGACAGTTAAGCATCATGATGGCGAAACTCGGTCAAGGAGACCGTGGTGCGTTCGACTATGTTTACAAGAATTCCTGGCCGCCATGTTTGTCCTTAGCAGGCTCTTTTTTGAGTAAAGAAGAGGATGCAAAGGATGCGGCCCAAGCTGCATTTCTTAAGGTCTTTTCTAGAGCTGACCAGTACGATCAGAATAAAGATGCACTCACTTGGGTCTTTACACTGGTTGTCTATGAGTGCAAAACTCTGCACAAAAAAAAATTGAGACGAAAAGAAGTGGATACTAAAATTGAGTCAATAAAAGACAACAACTGGGAACTAGAGCTAAAAGTCATTGAAAAAAAAATGCGTCTACAGGCTCGTGAGCTTATTAAGGATTTAAAGCCACTCGATCAGGATGTCTTATTAAAAGTAATTAATGATGATGAACCGGTGAAAGGAACTGTATTTCGTAAACGCTTGGAACGAGCTTTAAAACGTTTCAAACAAGCTTGGGAAAAAAAATATGGATGAATGGACTCCAAATTTAAAATCCAAGGCCAAGCTTTCCTATGAAAAGCGGAGGCTTAAGCTTGCTTTTAGCTGGCTTAGATATCCTCTATTAATAGTGCTAGTCAGTTATGGGATTAGCGGATGGACCTCAGGTTCTCAATATTTATCGATTGCCATTTTTATATTATGCTTTATAGGTGTGTGGTATGGCCTAGACTTCAGCCAGGGTGTACAACATGGGTTGACCATCGGCAGCCTGGGACTTTGGATGCCCGTATTAGCCAAACTGATGAACTCCCTCTCCCATCTATATCATGGCTTCTTGTGCGTTATTTTGGGAATGGTAATGTCAATGGGCCTCTGGAACTATCTGATTCGTTCTGAAAGAGTCTGTGTCATGAGTTTACGCTACCTCCTAGCTTGCTGCACCACCTCAGCAGCTACGGCATCCTTGTGTTGCCCTTCGATTGGCATGGGTAGTGTCGGTGGAATCATTTTAGGAGTACTATCAGTTTCTACAAGCCACTATTTTGGCAAATTTCTTAATCGAAATTTTTAAGCATTTCCATAAGATATCTTGGCATTGAGGGCTAGTTTTCCGAAATTTAGCAATTGGTTCACAAGCTTTTGTAATTCCCCCCGATTTTTACTTTTCATAGACTTTAGTAAGGAAAAAAAGTACTTTAGTCGGCGTCACATGTCTAATATGAAGAGATTTGAGATGAAAAATATCATTATTCTAATCAGTTTGTTTTCTTCTTTTTGCTTTGCATCAGAAGAATCTCCGACAACTCCTAAAAAAAGCAATATTTCAGACACTTATGATATCAAGATGTTTCTCGGTGACAACTATACTCCAAGGTCAGCTTGGGGGAACTTAGTTGTTAAATATCAAGATTTATTAGCATCTGGTCAAATTTCGTTAGACGAATCAAAGGAAATCGCGACGCTCCATCATACTGTTACTGGGAGCAAACTGGCTGTTGAGGGAAATATCAATCCTGAAAATGAATATTCAACAGTCCGAGACATAGAAAAACTTCACATTAATGACTTCAATTTTGTTGATGTTGGATACCACTACATGATCGGCCAAAGTGGTAAGGTCTATGAAGGTCGTCCATTGAAAGGCGGATTGCTAGATTAAGTGCAGAAGAAAAAATTCCATCGCTTCGGAAGGCGGATTTAGTTTAGTCTATGAGGCTAATCTGCTTGCAAGAAAGGGGTATTTATGTCTGCCAATCTCACTTATGAGCAAAGGTAT
>JBGCDR010000450.1:0-6371 GCA_045105515.1 Oligoflexales bacterium | reverse complement strand
CGCAGCTTCTTCAAAGTTAAGAGTCAGAATTGATAAGCTTCGTGATGAAATAGGTTACGCAGCAGCAGGTCTTTGGAACTATAAAATAACATAAATTAAGCTACCAAAGGGTTTTATCAATTGTTAGACAACTCTATTAAGTGAGCTCAACATAGAAGACTTCGATGCATTATTTTTTCCAGGAGGATACGGATTGCTATGGGATCTAGCTAACAACTCAATGGTAATCAAGGCAATTGAAAACTTCTATACAAAAAATAGACCCATTGCGATGGTATGCCATGCTCCGGCTATCCTAAGAGATGCGAAGAAAAAATCAGGTGAACCTCTTGCAAAGGGCCTTACCATCACAGGCTTTATGAATGCGGAGGATGATGAGTTGGATTTATCTCGGCACCTACTATTTTCTCTCGAGGATACTTTGAGAGCCCAACAAGCAAACTACCAAGGAACTGAACTTAACTGGGAAGCTCATACAGAAGTAGATGGCTCACTTATCACAGGTCAAAATCCTGCAAGTGCACCGATTTTATCTGAAGTACTGGTTTCTTTCTTAAAGGACATGAAGCCAAATTTCTAACCCTATAAAGAATAAATTGAAAGGAGCAAATATGTTTAGACAGATCAACATGGATTTCAGTAAAAGAGTAGTCGTTGATACCAATAGGGGTGAGTGGCAGTCTTCGCCAAGCAAGGGTATTCTCAGAATACCTCTAGAAAGAGAAGAAGCCGAACTTGGGCACACCACTTCACTTGTCAGGTACAAACCCGGGACTTCCTTTTCAAAACATGGACATCCAGCTGGTGAAGAGATTTTTGTTTTGGAAGGTACTTTCTCTGATGAAAATGGCAACTATGGCCCTGGAACATATTTACGTCATCCCCCAGGATACGTACATGCTCCCTTTAGCTCAGAAGGCTGTTTGATATATGTAAAGCTGAATCAATTCCAAGACACTGATCACAAACATGTTAGAATCGATACCAACGATTCAAAGTGGATATCTGGCCATGGAAACTTACAGATTTTACCTTTGCACCAAGAAGGATCTGAAAGCATAGCGCTGGTAAAATGGCCTAAAAAAGAAAAGTTTATACTACACTCTCATTATGGTGGAGAAGAGATTTTAGTTCTCTCAGGAACTTTCTTGGATGAGCATGGTTCTTATCCATCTGGAACATGGATTAGAAACCCTCACCTCTCCACACATCATCCTTGGGTTGACGACGATACAGTAATACTGGTACGTACTGGACATTTAGCAAAACTTGTTAGCTGATTCAGCTCAATGTCGCGGTAATCACCAAAAAAAAGAAGGAATGAATGGCAAGTTCAAAAGAAGATGAAATTTTAGTGATAGCTGAATCTTTGGCGCGAGAAGGTGGGTATGGAAATTTCAGTTTTCGCGAAATAGCGAAAAAAATCGGAATTAAAAGCTCAAGCGTTCACTATTATTTCCCTACTAAAGAACAGCTAGGAGCCACTCTCGCCAAAAATTACCGCGTGAACTTTTTTGAAAAACTAGGAGAACCAAAAACTTATAAACATGACGAAGCTCTTTCCCATCTAAGGTCAATGTTTCGTGATTCCTTGCTTGTAAACAAAAAAATGTGTTTGTGTGGTCTTTTAGGAGCCGAAATAGACAGCCTTCCTGAAGTGATTTCGGAAGAGGTTGCCTTATTTTTCAAAGACCTTGAAAAATGGTTAATAGAGGTTTTTACCATTGGTTTCAAATACAAGAAAAGAAAAGCTCGTTCTTGTGCACTAAGGGAAATTGCTTTGCTTGAAGGTAGCATGATTATTGCCAAGGCCTATAAAGACTCAAGTACTTTTGATTTGATATTGGAGCACGCTTCCAGCTAATTGTTATACTCCTAAGGATAAAACTATTGTATCTTCTTAAGCATTCGATATTTAGAATCATAGCAGTCAACTTTGGGCTGATTTTTGCCGCTCAAATCCAGATTCCAATCGGTATCATTTCTATCACCTGCCATACCATAGCATTGATGCTTAGCGCTTACTTAATGCGCAGATCTGAGGTTTTAATTGGATTTCTATTATATTGCTTGGAAGCAACAGCTGGGTTTCCTGTACTTGCAGGATGGATAGCAGACTCAACATGGTACTTTAGCGGACGAGTAGGATTTTTCTTGGGCTTCCCTATCGCTGTCTGGTTCACAAGTCAATGGAAATTTAAGGCTAAGAACTTTTGGCAAAAATGCTATGTTTTCTTCATTGCTCATTTAATAATTTTAAGCACAGGAGTTTTGGGAATCACCTTTAAAGCAGGATTGCTGCAAGCACTCAATAATGGCTTCTTCCCTATACTTATTCCAGCAATCATCAAAACAATCCTGCTAGCCTCGATAAGCCAAATGCATTCAAATTATTTATTAAAAGCCATCATTCCGAGTGAAATCGAAGAAGCCCTAACACTGAAAACACTTAATTCTAAAGGAATTTCTCCATCCACAAAAGCTATGTCGAAATGACCTAGTTTTTTTAAGCTCTAACTATCGATCTTAACCCATCGTTTATACTTATGACTTTTAATTGCTGCATCTATATATTTTTGAATCAGCGCCCCACTTGCAAATGAAGGCTTGATTTGTTGACCGGATACTATCGCATCAACAAACTCCCGAGCCATGTGCTGCTTAGTTCTAAAAACATCACGATAAGTATTATGAACTGTATCTCTTCTTACTCCTTCCCAGATATCCTCAGGAATTGGATTTTCTCGAACAGGACCTTCACCTAGTTTGGCTGAACTTACAAGCTGCTCTCGATCCCAATCGCATGAGGTGTGAATACTTCCTTCAGACCCATGTAATTCATACTGATGGATCTGTTTAAACTTAGTGTCTTCGTAGGCCATAGATGAAATATGAAGGCTGCCAAAAGCACCTGACTTAAATTTTAATTGGAGAATTGCAGAATCATCAGCAAGCTCATACAAGTCACCATCAGGGTTTTTCTCAGGGCGCTCTCCTTGGAAGCCTAGGACACAACTCAATTCCTCAAGTTCTCCAAAAAACCAATAGGCCAGATATAAAAAGTGGGAACCGATATCTCCTAATGCTCCTGAACCCGATTGATCCCGATCAAACCGCCATGAATAGTCTGAATTGCGTCCAAAAGCCGCATAGTAGCGCATATTTAAATGATATGGGGTTCCAATATAACCATCCCCGATTAGACGTTTTACATAGCGATTTACAGGCATGTAACGGTAGGTAAAAGGTGTCATGGTAATTAAACCAAGCTCATCAGCGAATTCGGCCATTCGCATAGCTTCTTTTTGATTTAGACCAAGTGGCTTTTCACATAATACGTGCTTTCCAGCCTCTAGACTTTTCATAGTTAGAGGATAGTGAGATTTGTTTGATGTGGCAACAATCACAGCATCTGCTTGACTTTCTGCTATGAATAAATTTTCATCTGTATAGACCGATGGAATGCTCCATTTTTCTGCAAACATATCTGCTTTTTCACGATTTCTACCCAGAACAGCAAGCACCTCAGCATTTGAGTGTTGAGATAAAGCTGGCATATACATGGTATCTGACCACCAGCTAGTCCCAGCTAAAGCTATTCTTACTTTTTTCTCACTTGTCATAGTTTTTTGGGTTTGAGCTAGATTTTTACCTGACATCAACCCTCCGAAGCATGAGAATAACCTATAACCCATAGCAATGTTAAACTATATAAACCTGGCTTAAGATACCTACCAATAACCTTAAGCTAAATTTTTACTGGAGTAAGAAGCTACGGATTTTAGCTTCACTATTTTTTGGTAATGAGGAGAAAGGTATATGCTTTTATCAGACCTGTCTACCTGTCAAAAATAATTTTCTGAAAAAAATATGCCAGATTTTTAAAGGGTCAATTGAAGAATGTGAAGAAAAGTCAGAAGAGAGATTATAATATTAGAAATTTAAAGTGAAATAATAAATTCTGAAAGACCAGTTGCTAATTCATCTAGTCTTTTACCAATAAGATCTTGTTGATCAGTATTTTTATTTAAGTGAACTGTAGACAAAAGCATTGCCGCAAACAAATTGTTAATCCGGTCGCGAATGATTGCATTTTCTAATTCAACTGGCTTGTCTTTCTTGAGACTTTTAGGATTATTTATTTCATGTTGCATACCCAAGAATAGTCTCTCTTTTGCATCAACATAAGGTAGTAGGCAGAGGCGGTTCCAAAATTCCGACCCATCCTTGCGATAATTTAACAGATCGATAAAAAATGCTTTGTTAGTGCTAAGCATTTTCTTAATAAACGCAACTGACTCCGGATCTGTACCCTCCCCTTGGAGAAACCTACAGTTTTTTCCAGCCACTTCTTCAAAATGGTACTGAGTAATTTTTTCAAAGCTAGGATTGACATACACCAGAGGTTGATCGGGTAATGTCATATCCACCACTGTTAGTGGGTTTCTGAGATACTTCCCGCTCATCATAATTATCTCTTTCATAGCACCCTTCACCTTAAAGCTTCAGTTTATAATCACAAAATTTTTTGCACGGAGAGAATTTGCGCTAAGACATCGATATAAGGGTTCTTTAGCTCAGTCATAAGCTTGATCTTACCATCTAAGTTTTTGGAAATCTCTTGAGAGGAGGATTCAAAATATTGTGTAAGCGCTGC
Organism: Oligoflexales bacterium; assembly: GCA_045105515.1. Taxonomy (GTDB): domain Bacteria; phylum Bdellovibrionota_B; class Oligoflexia; order Oligoflexales; family Bog-1112; genus JABSRF01. The sequence continues at coordinate 1,714 of JBGCDR010000450.1, read as the reverse complement.
TAAATCAAAATATTTATCATCTAAAAGATGATATAGAGTAAATATTTCTGATATTTGAAAACTTACAGAAACCAATTCTTCTTTTTCCAGAGGTCGCTTATCTTGTATTAACTCGTCTATAATACCTGACACATCTGTGACAGTCTGACTAAATGGTACTTTTTCAAAAAAATTCGTCTCATGATCTTCAAGCAGCAACTGCTCGTCCAAATAAACCCTAGCTTTAAATAGTTCGGACTTTTTAGCAACAATTAGCGAGGTATGACGCAAACCGTGTTTTTTGACAGCATTCCTGCTAATAGCCCAGACCCGGTTACCCGCTTGCCTAATACAAATATGAACAAATGCCTCAATAAATGCATGGCTTTTAATCTTCATTTTATCTTGATTAAAATTATTAACTTCCTTTATCGACTTACTAGCAAGGTCTTGTAAAAGTTTTTGCCTAATTTCTTTCAGACTCACAGATGATTGCGGACCTGAACCTTTTTTTGCGCTCAAATTAAATTCTGCAATTGATTCAATCTGATTTTTAAATTCTTCAAGATTTTTAGGTACAGCGAAAACATACGTAGCCACAAAAAGACCAAGAATACTTATACTCAAACGAAACATCTGAATCAAACCTCTGAATTTTTCCGCGAAAGTGGGTGAACCAAATTTAAGCGCCACGAATAAGGCACTATCACCAGTTTAACTTATACTAGACTATGACAAATATGTCGATATCATTACCATATAACCAGCTAGAAAAGCTTGATTCTAAGACTCAAGAATTACTTCAACACAATGTTTATCCAAAATCGCCGGCGCCCGTAAGTAGCTGTACTATCTATATAAATCGCAAATATAAACATTTCTCTAAAAATTATGGACCAAATATCCGATAAGAAAAGAAACGGGAACTAAAAAGCATTAATACTAAAATAACCTTACAGGATATTTATGAAAAAAAATAGTTGGTGCAATGCATACGAAGATGGAAATTCAGAAAACAACGAAAGAAGCGCTCTTTTAGGAGCGACTATTGCATTCATCGGTACCATATGGTTAATAGCTCTGATCTTTTTTCTAGCATCATAAATTCACTTAATTTTCTTACAGAGTTTACCCTTTTTCACCTTGCCTCTCTCACACAATTAGTGATGATTCACTTAACATAAAAATCAGGTTCTGTTTAATTTACAGGCATACTTTAATTTGATTATCAGGTTTACAAAAACTGTAATGTGACATAAATAAATTATCCCATTCATTTTTATAAGAGATGATTTATGTTGGGTATGATTGCAAAACCACTGATGTTTATTTATCTTGCAGGAAGTGGTGGTGCATTTACACCACTCAAATATTCCAGAACCCTTGAACCCTATTCTGTAGCTCACACTCCTTTGTTTGCGCTTCCTAAAGATTCTGAGAACTACAAACCCAACAAAATCGTAGAGGATACCCTAAAAAAATTATTAGATGAAAAGAACCTATCTTCAACAGAGGAAATACTCCGAGAATATGAAGAAAAAGTTGCCAATAAGAAGATTAAGTTAGAAGAAAGATTATTAGATTTAGGCGTATATATTAAATCTTGAATTCAATAAGAAAATGCAAAAATAATCTTGCCGTCCAGAATTCAAAACAAATTTGTGCTTGAAAAAAATATTTTCATCAAAATTCCCCTTCCTAAGATGTGTTTAAGAGCTAATAAGAGAAAAATCTT
>JBGCDR010000449.1:0-39297 GCA_045105515.1 Oligoflexales bacterium | reverse complement strand
TTCAACGCAGCTTCTTCAAAGTTAAGAGTCAGAATTGATAAGCTTCGTGATGAAATAGGTTACGCAGCAGCAGGTCTTTGGAACTATAAAATAACATAAATTAAGCTACCAAAGGGTTTTATCAATTGTTAGACAACTCTTTTGCCTGCACTTGGGTTCTCAATAGTAGCTTGCTTAATTTGGACGAAATTTCAGAGAAGGTTCAAGTGGGATTTTGGCATTTCAAGAATGGGCATTTTGATTACCAGATTGATAACCCGAAAAAACAGAATATTCTTGAAATTTTCAATCAAATGGCTAGTTTTGTAAGCCGCTATATAGGATACAAAAAATATAAGACGCAACTTGACCTATCAGCCAAGTTAGCTCACGATACAAAAGCTCCACTGGTCTCAATAAAGCTTGCTCTTACTAGGATATCTCAGGCTCCTGAAGCAGAAAAAATAGAAAAGTTCAATAATTTTATGCCTTTTATACTGAAATCAGCGGAAGATTCACTGAAACTGATTGATGCAATATTGAAGTCAGACGATATGCTTGCTCCTGCTAACGCGAGACAGATACCCTTGGACGATTTTATCGAAAATTTTGCAGACAATCTTGCAGCCTGCTATCAATTTAAGAATATAGAAACTAAAATTGATCCTTCAATAAGACTATACATTGCTGATGAGATTGTCTTAAAGCGTATTTTTGGGAACCTACTCAAAAACATTTTTGAAAATGTGAGTAGGGAAGAAAAAGTTAGTATTGTTGGGATTATTGAAGATGAATTTGCATACATCACTGTAAAAAATACGGGAATTGGTATCCCTTCGGAGCTGCAAAAGAACTTATTCTTCAGAAAAGAATCTTTATCCTCTACCAATGGATATGGATTACCGTCTTGCTATGACTTAATTAAGCAGCTTGGTGGTGACCTCTGGTGCGACTCTAGTGTCAATCAATCTTATACTAATTTTTGCTTTACGCTTCCTATAAATAGTAGTGAAGGAGAGGTATCGCAATGAGTATCGACTTAGAAAGAATCAGAAATCAATTCCAACCTGATCCTACTATTTATCAGGCATTGATACATTCACCTAAGGCAAGGCCTGAAATCCTTTTAATAGGTGAGTACCACAGTAGTGACCTCGACTTTTTGCTTTCCGTTTGTTCAAAGTTGCATCTGCACGATATGAACTGTAACTATCTAAATGCAAAAAAAAGTGGAATCACTTTATATAATAGTTTTGACAAGCTCCCTCCAGGCTTAAAATTTGATATCGTTTACATTAATCGATACTTCAATTCAAAAGAGATTAATGTTGTAAAAGAGCTCGACTTTATCTGGGAATTAACTGCTAATGATGGCATTCATGTGCTACAGCATGTATTAGATTATGGGCACAAAACGGATCAAACTTACCCGATTTATTTACCTTCAAAATATCTTTCGAATTACTATAAGAGCTGGAACATGTTAACGGATTTCGAAGGTGTCGTTCCAAACAGCGAAAAAAGACAGTCTATTATTATTGCAAGAAAATTGAATCAGGAGCGAGTTCCAAGGCAAGGACAACTGTTTTCTCTGAAGATTGTATTGTTGATAGTGGCTATGCTTTTGGTCGCGACTAACATTTCCCCCATTCACCTTAGCTTTGAAGCTAAGTGGTTGAAGCAAGTCTTATGGCCTGTATACCTCATCAATATTTGCCTCTCTATAGCTTTCGGGTTTTGGGGCCTTTTAGTAAGTATAATTCAAGCTGCTACTGTTAGTTGCATGCTATATGGGTTTAACAAAACAGTATTAATCTCTACCTTAGCTAATTTTGCCCAATATCTGACTGTTTGTGTTGCATATAGGGGATTGCTAAAGAATAGTTATTGGAGTAATAGGAACCTAAGCTTCAAGGTCTTCTTCGCTTATGCCAATATCTTGCCACTTGTACTCGGCTCATTGATTGGAGGCTATGCATTCATGCGCGAGCCAAGTTTAATGGGCTATATGAAGTCTAGTTTAAAGTGGTTTATCAGTGGATTTCCACTTTGCCTAATTGGAGGATGGCCTTTATTTCGACAGCTTATAGGGATTCTAAATCGCGAAGGGCTAACTATTAGAGGATGGTTTTCAAGGTATTGAGCTAAAGGGCATTCTCTCCGTTCGCAAAAGCTCAGGCAAAATGACCAGGTTTTCAGATCTTAAACACAGGTAATATAATCGTTTCTTTTCGGACCAGTTCCGACCATACCTATTTTGATATCGCAAAGCTCTTCGATACGTTTGCAGTATGCTCTAGCATTTTCAGGAAGGTCATTAAAAGAACCTGTTTCAGGAATTTCCTCTATGAAACCAGGAACCGATTCGTAAATAGGTTCACAGGCTGCTAGAATGCGTTCATCGCTAGGAAACTCCTTGAGAATACCAAGATTTGGATGTTTGTAAGCAGTTGCAATTTTAAGCTCTTCAAATCCACTCAGAATGTCCATTTTGTTCAGCAGAACAACATCGAAGCCATTGACTTCTGCAGCATACCTCATGGCTACTGCGTCAAACCAACCACAGCGCCTTGGTCGGTTAGTGGTTGCTCCGAACTCATGGCCTTTATCTCCCAGTTTTTTTCCAACATCATCTTTCAACTCTGTTGGAAATGGGCCTTCACCAACTCTAGTAACGTATGCTTTTGCTATGCCATAGATCTTAGTGACCTTCCTTGGGTCCATGCCAAGGCTTGAGATTGCCCCCCCAGAAATGGTGGAGCTAGAAGTTACAAATGGGTAAGTGCCATGGCTAATATCTAACAAGGTTCCTTGTGCTCCTTCTAGCATCAGGGACTTGCTATTTTTTAGCTCATTTCTCACCCTTTGTTCTGCAGCTTGAACGAAAGGCTTAAGTTTTTCTGCGGCTTGTTCGAATTCTTCCCAAGGTTGTTTATTTTCTTCATAGGATTGTCTAAATTCGCAAGAGCTGTCAAGAAGGTGTGCTAACCACTCTTTGCGGTGCGCATCATCAATATAGGAAATCATCCTGATCCCAGTGCGTTCAATTTTATCACTGTAAGTCGGGCCAATTCCCCTTTTTGTGGTACCTATTGGAGTAGCACTTTGGCTCTCGTTCTTTTGATCTAGGTATATATGATAAGGGGTGATTACATGAGCCTTTTCAGAGATCCATAGGTTATCAGCATTAAGCGTAACTTTGTCTGCAACTGAATCAATTTCTAAAGCAAGTTGAACCGGGTTTATCACGACCCCTGAAAGCAAAGCTAATACCTTTCGCTTTTGAAAGATGCCACTGGGTAATTGGTGTAAGACGATTTTTTCTTCGTTAATGTAGAGGGTATGGCCTGCATTGTTTCCTCCTTGGAAACGTGCAACAATGTCCTTGTGAGCTGAAAGGATATCAACCCACTTGCCTTTTCCCTCATCTCCCCATTGGGCTCCAACAAGAATATGTACCTGAGACATATTGCCCCCCCTGCGGAATTATCATGTTTCGCTGCCTAGTTGTATATAGTCCATCCGTGCCAGTTTTGTCCACTCTTATCCTTGCTTCTAACGCTTTTATTGACCATATATTCATTGTGGCTTTCATGAAGGAAGCTCGGTATGCGTTAAGGAGAAGTTCATGGATAGATTAGCAGGTCCTTTATGGGCGATCAGTCCTGTAGATGGGCGTTATGCATCGAAGCTGCAAGCTTTGAAGCCATACGTTAGTGAAGGTGCTTTGATCAATTCTCGAATTACAGTGGAGCTGAAATGGCTATCTCATCTAGGTCAGATAGCTCGTGAAAGTGAGTTGACGTTGCCTTGGAAACCTAGCCATGATGATCTAGAAAAGATCAATCGCATGAGTGCTGAGGATTTTAGTGCTCAGGCTCATCAGGTGAAAGAAATAGAAGCGGAAACTAATCATGATGTGAAAGCAGTTGAATACTTCTTACGTGCTGCGCTTAAAAAATCTGGGGTTTCCGAGTCAAGCTTAGCCATGATTCATTTTGCCTGTACCTCGGAAGATATCAATAATCTTGCCTACAATCTTCTTTTTCAAAAGGTCAATCAGGAGCAAATTCTCCCCCAAATGCGTAAGCTGATCCAGATGCTATCTGAATTTGCAAAGGAGTATGCAGAAGCTGCCATGCTCTCACGTACCCATGGTCAACCTGCCAGCCCCACCACCATGGGTAAGGAATTAGCCAATTTTGCTTATCGATTAAACAATTCCTATGCATGCATAAAGAATCAGCAGTTCCCTGGCAAGGTCAATGGAGCAGTAGGAAATTATAATGCTCATATAGTAGCGTTTCCTCAGGTGAATTGGGAAGCTCTTGCCAAAGATTTTGTCGAGGATGTTTTGGGCTTAAATTGGAATCCAATGAGTACTCAGATTGAGAACCATGATGGGATAGCAGAATGGTGTGGGCGTATTAGCCAATGGGATACTATCTGCCTTGATTTAGCGAGGGATATTTGGGGGTATATTTCCCTAGGCTACTTCAAACAAAAGCTTGTTGCTGGTGAAGTGGGTTCAAGCACAATGCCTCATAAGGTCAATCCTATTGATTTCGAAAATGCTGAGGGGAATTTTGGGATTACGATTTCTCTTGCTGATCATTTTGCCCGAAAGCTTCCCATTTCTAGATGGCAAAGGGACCTGAGTGATTCAACTGTGCTGCGGGCAACTGGCTCAATGCTTGGCCATCACTATCTTGCCCAGTCATCTCTGCTTAAAGGTCTAAAAAAATTGTCACTCGACCAAAAAAGCTTATTTGATGATTTATCAGCTAGTGTTGAAGTCCTGGCAGAACCAATTCAAACAGTTATGCGCGCCTATGGAGTCTTAGATGCTTATGAAAGGCTTAAAGAAAAGACTAGGGGTCAAAAAGTCGATCTAGAAAAGCTTCATGGGCTCATCAACGATTGCAGTGAGTTACCTTCAGAAGTCAAAGATAGTTTGAAGGCTTTAACACCCGAACAATATACAGGCTTAGCAGCAAAGCTTACTCGAGACCAAGTTAAGTTAATTCTTGCTGATATAAACGGATAAGTCTTGCCTAACTAATCTTCCAAAAATCGCGTTAAAATTATCCTGTTAAGTGTGTTTTCTTTCTATTTGTTAACTGGTTTTATACTTCATGTTTAATTTTTTGTTCAAATTATTACGTGCAGGTACTTCACAGATCCGTGAAGATCATCTAAAAAGGTGCATCATTGCGATCAATAGCTGCTGCCTGTTTGCGACCCCAGTAGTTTTTTTCTGTGCTCTTTATTATTTTTATATGGGGTACTACGCGCTTATTTTTACATGCCTACCTTTTTTTATTTTTTTCGGGACTATTTACAGTCTTAATGTTTGTAACCAAGTGAAAATATCTCAACATGTCTTTTTGACGGGTATGAATATTCTAATTTGTGCCGGTAGTTGGCTATTAGGTAGAGATAGCAATGTATATATTTACCACTATACTACTATTTTGGTAATATTCATCATATTTGAGCCAGAAGATAAATTCTCCTTCTTTTGGGAATTTATCCCTTCTTTGTTAGGTTTATTAATAACTTTTTTCTTCCTTCCAGGAGAGCCCAGTGCATTATTCTCGTCTCTTTATCATGGTCCTAACCTGGTATTAACAACTGTTGGGAACTTTCATGTGATTCTAAATGCATTCCTACTTTGGGGTTTAGGTTTTATAATCTTAGGTATTTTAGAAACCTATCATAATAGAATCATTCGTGCAGATGAGGTTCATTTAGAAAATTCAAGGATGGCAGCTCTTAAAGTAATGTCATCAGGTATTGCTCATGAAGTAAATAATCCTTTAGCTATTATTAGTTCTAGAGCTCGTCAGCTTCAAATTTTTGTGGAACGAGGGGATTTTGGACTTAACGAAAAAGAATCCAATTCTTTATTGAAAGTCTCGCAAAATATCGAGCTACATGTTCAAAGAATTGCTAAGATTGTTAGTGGGCTAAGATCTTTTTCGGTCGATGAAAAAAGCAGTGAACAGCAAGAGTATTCAATCAAAAAAGTTATTGAACAGTGTATCATTCTCACAAATGAACAAATTCATAAATACAATATCGACTTGAGATTCGATATTGAACATGATTTTAATATTCTTTGTAAGCCATCACAGCTTATGCAGGTATTCCTCAATTTGTTTTCTAATTCAATAGATGCGATTAAGGAACTAAAGGAAAGATGGATAAAGATTACGATTGTGAAAGAATCAAATAGCATTGAAATAACCATAACAGATAGCGGTACAGGGATACCCGATGATTTACAATCTAAGGTTATGCAGCCATTTTTTACCACTAAGGAAGTTGGTAAAGGTACTGGTCTAGGTTTAAGTGTAGCACTTGGTATTGTTAAACATCATAATGGTAAGCTATATATCAATAGAAAAAGCGAAAATACGAGCTTTGTAGTAGAATTACCAAGTTATAAAGGAGCCTCCTTTTCCAACATTGCATAATGGCTTTCTTGGTGCAGCTTGGGTCCTAGAGGAATAAATTTTCTCTCCTTTTTTCCGTTCAATTAAGTAGCTTATCGAGAATTCGCGATTGTCTTCAATTAAAATTTAGGATACTGCAGGTTTAGCCGATAGGCTGTCTGGGTTTCCAAATTATTGTCATGAGGAAAAAGCTCATCGAGAATGCAGATAAAAAACCGCCTGTTGCAATAGTGCCATCAGATGAACATGATGATACTGACAACGTATTGCCTGAATTATCTGAACATGATGATTCAGACAAAGTATTGCCTGAATCAGATGAACATGATGATTCAGAAAGTGCATCGTTTGATTCATCATCTGAGGATTATGAAACTTCAAGTTCAATGACTGAAGATGATAGTGGAATACATGCGGAATACGACCAGTATGTTAACAATATGGAGCAGCAAAATCATGATCTTCAAGATAAGGTCGAGTCTTTCCGTAATGAACTTGTTGACTTAGAGAAAAAGACTGAGGCAGCTCGATTTGCCCTGGAACATGCAAAAAAAGAAAAAGAAACATTTCTCAATATCCTCGAGGCTGAAAAAACTGCGAAAACTGCGGAAATTTCTCTGGAGATTGCGCAAAACCAGTTAGCTATCCGGGAAGCAACTGCTGGTAAGGATCGTTTAACCAAAGAGATTAGTCAGCTCCAGCTCGAAAAAGAAAAGCACGAATCGGTCCTAGGACAACTAAAATCAAAAAAAATGAAGATGCAAAATGAAATACATGATTCCAAAGCGGCATTGGATAAGATTTATCTAATCCGCAAAAAAATGAATGCTGAAAATGAAAGAATTGAGTCTGAAGGAGAAAAAGCTAAACAGAATCTTACCGGAATTGAAGAAAGGATCAAAGATCAGTTAGAAGCAGAAACTCTCCGTGAAATTAGAATGAACGATTTGACGGACTATATTAATAGATGTCTTACGGTAAAATCAAAACTGCAATCTAAGTCTAAAAATCTTTTAGAGGAAATAGAACTCAAAAAATCACATAAAAATGATTTTCAAAATGCGATTGTTGAGCATAAAGAAGAGCTTGAAATCGAAGCTTCAAAATTAGAAAAGATAAGAGGAGAAATAGAAGAGCAAAAGTTAAAGTTTAAAGAAGATGCCGATAATTTAGCTCTTGAACATCAAGCGCTAATTCAGCAGGCACATGATACTGCTCATGGGATCAAAAAGAATGCTGTCCAAGAGGCCAGAATTTTAAGAAACGAAATGGAAATAGAGGTAACTCAGGAAACAGAGAGAATGCGCAAGGATGCAGAAGAGCATTTGAAAAGCGCAGAAGCTAAAAAAACTGCAATTGAGGCGGAAGCTGAAGAATTTAGACTAACATTTGAAGACCAAAAAGCAAATCTTCTTGAATCATCAAAGCAACAAGCCAGCGAAATTATTGCCGAAGCAGAACAGTATAGAGAGTTAGCAAGAACCGAAAGAGAGCAGGCAACTGAAACCGCAAGGCAAGAAGCCAGTGAGATTATTGCTGAAGCAGAAAATGACCGTGAATTGGCTAGACAGGAACGAGAGCAGGCAACTGAAACCGCAAGACAAGAAGCCAGTGACATTATTACTGAAGCCCATAACGACCGTGAATTGGCTAGACAGGAACGAGAGCAAGCAACTGAAACAGCAAAACAAGAAGCCAGCGAAATTATTGCTGAAGCTGAAAAATACAAAGAATTAGTTAATTCTGAAAAAGAGCATATTATTGATGCTGCAAATCAAGAAGCAAAAGATATTGTTTCTGCAGCTGAAAATTTGAAAGAATCAATTAATGCAGATAGAGCTGCAATTATTGATACCGCAAAAGAAGAGGCTCAGGAAATTGTTGCTGAATCTGAGAAAATAAAAGAATCTGTTGGCGCAGATAGAAATGCGATTATTGAGTCAGCGAAGGAAGAAGCTCAGGAAATTGTTGCTGAATCTGAGAAAATAAAAGAATCTGTTGGCGCAGAAAAGGCCCAGCTTATTGAAGCCGCACAGCAAGAAGCTGAAGGAATTGTTGAAGAGTCGAAAAAAGTTAAAGAAAAAGCTGAAAAAAATGCAGAAAGATATAAAAGATTACAAATGATTGAAGCGGAAAAAGAACGGGAAGGTCTTGTCGTAGGTGCAAGAAATAAGGCTGAACAGATTACAGGTGAAGCACAAAAGAAAGCTGAAGAAATACAACAACAAGCCCAGCAGCAAATTGCTAATAAGCAAAAATCCGCCAATGAAGAGTTTGAAGCTCAACGGAAGCAGGAGCTGCAAATTAGAGCAAAAATGCAGAAGGATGCAAAAGCACTACTAGAAAATGCCAATAAGGAGGCAAATAATTTAAAAGATCAAAGTCAAAAGAAGTACGAGGATGATAAAAAAGCCCAAAAAGAAAAACTCGCAATATTTAAGTTGCAGGAGATTGAACGTGTCGAAGCCGATTGTAAAACCATGCAACGTAAATATAAAAATCGAAGAAAAGATGAAATAAGAGAGGTCTTAAAACAAGTAGAGCTGAAACTAAGAAAACAAATATCTATTGTCCAATCGAGCAGTAAAGAAGAGCCAGCAAATGCTCTAATTGATAACGTCAGCCAAATTATCGATACGGTGATGAATTATGATGAAAAAGCTAAATTTAAAACTGAAATAAATGAAGTGCTTATTGCTGATAAGAGTATAATTAAGAAAAACAAATTATTCTACATGAAACTAGCGTTTGGAATCGCTGGACTAGCTACTTTAGTTGCAGCTTATGATGTGGCTGCTCCATATTTATCAAACATGATAAAAGATGAAAAAAACAATAAAAATACCGTATCAGAACTGTACACAAAAAAAGTTAAGGAATCAAAAGATAAAAAGCGGAAAAAGGCAAAATTTGATCCAGATAAGACGGCAGAATTTAAAGATACTTTTGTTGACAATGTCTTGTATACGAGTAGGTATGTTGAATTTGAAACTGATTCAAGAATACATAAAAAGTGGATCGTTGGCTTAAACAAGTATTTCGAAGATAAGCTTGATTTACAGGAAAACGATGTTGTTCAAATTGTCGTTTTGGAAAAAGCATTGGTCAAAAAAATTGAACGAGCTGCTGAGAAACTGCGAAATGATACCGTTGAGTCTGCAATTATTGGATTACGGGGCATGGAAGTAGATTTTAAAGATAAAGCTATCAAAATTCTGAAGACTGAAGCTAATTATTTTGCCTACTTTAAATTTAAAAGAACTTTCTATGAAAAGCAGGCAAAGGATTTCTAAGAGCGATATTTTTCATCAGAACCAAGTTCTTTGTCTACAGATTTTTCGGCTAGGGCTTCGATTGGATCACGATGTTCATCGAAATCTTCGACATCTTCTGGAACATTATTATGCTCACTAAGATTCCATAAAATATCAAGACTGTTTTCAAATCTATTGATAATATTAATAAATATTTTATCCGGTGATGTAAAGGTATTAAAGATATTCAAAGCTACAGATAACATAATTCCGACTATTGATGTTGTCATAGAAAATGAGATTTTAAGTAAGAAATCGTCCATAATGGTTTTTGAACCTTCTACATCACTTAGGTCCATTCCACCTAATTCAGGTAAAGCTTTCATAATTCCTAGGAAAGTACCAAAAATTCCTCCAATGATAAAGATACCAGGAAGAATACCGAGAAAGTCATTCAAAGTTGCCGTAGGAATGATTCCGAACAATTTTTTGAAAGATGGGTTGTTTTCAAAAACTGTTTTAGAGATTTGAAGTAATTTGGGGTGTTCACGCTCATGTTTTAGATGCCGAACCTGAGTTAAGGTGTCACTAACAACCCGTGCCGATCCATGTTGGATTAAGAAAATCCGGTCGCCTAAAGGAGTGATGGCATCAAGTTTTCGCCTTTTCATAATTGCCCGGACTTCATATAACTCATAAAAAGTTCTTTCTAAAATTTTCTTCACAATAATATAAAACGACAGGTCTTTAGACTTTCTATTTGCCTCGACAAAACGATGCACTCTTTTATAGAACTCATTGGTAAACCATAGCTCTCTGGTTACCATAAAGAAAATAAGTACCCGAATAAAGAGGGCAAAGCAGAACAGAATTATCATTAAAGGGATTAATCGATCCGTTGCGATTAAAACAATACCTTCAATGACATTGTGAATAAATTCGGCTGGTATCATTGGGTTTACCTCAATTTGAAAGGTTGAATTTTATGATTACTCTTTGTTCTTTAGCACAGTTGAATTTTTTACAATAGGCTCTGCGACTCATGCCGGCATCTAAAGTTTTACCTTCAATACCCTTAGAAAGAAAACTTCTGCCCGTTACCTTGACAAGCGGAAGTAGATTTTTTTGTTGCCTATATTTCATTTTTCCTGTATCAAAAATGTAGTCAAAGATAGATTTTGCTCGTTTATAACTAAGGTCTAAGTTGTATCTGACGGCTTGACGATCTTCAGGGGATAAGCTTTGTGGATCGATATATTTTCCTCGATATGTCGGAGATGCAAATCCAATGATTTCAACTGAAGAGATTTTATCGGCAATTTTTTCATCTGCTAATAGAGATGACGAGTAGGTCGGAACAAATTGTTTTAAAATTCGCTTCATATTAGATTTCAGATTAGAGCTATCGGTGGCGAAGTATTCATCTCCAAAAGTTAGTACTACATCACCGGTTTTTTCATCTACTGCAGATTCAAGACCCACCTTTTTTAGGTTGCGTTTTAGCTTTTTTGCTAATTCCTGTCTTGCTTTAACCAGCGGCCTTAGTTTTGCGACATCTTCTTCAAGAGACTCATTTTCCTTTTTGAGTGAACTTAGGTAGTCCTGAAACTGGTCAGCTTTTTCTTCAGCCTTTTTTCTTTGAGCTTCAGAATCACTAATTTGATTTTTCAAATTATTGATTTTATTCTTGAATTCTCCTTTTTGTTTGGCTATTTCGCGCTTGAGAGCTTTTTGAGCCTTTCTTTTTTCTGCCGCCGATAGTTTTTGCTTATCAATATCAGCTTGCATGGCAGCGACTTTTTTAGACATCTCAGCATCAAATTCGGCTTGCATTTGTTTTGATTGGACTGCGAATTGTTGCTCGGTTTCCCTTAGTTCTTTTGCTAGGTTCTTCTTCTGGCTTTTTACAGTATCGATGGTTTTTTGAGCTTTGGTTAGTTGTTGGTTGGCATTTGAAATTTGGGCTCGCGAGTAATTAAGTTCTGAAGTGATATCATTATTTTGCGTTTTCAAGTCCTTAATTTGATCAGTTGATTCTTCTTTTATTTTTGCAATTTCTTTTTTAAGTTGAGACCTGGACATATTAGTAGCTTTAAGTGAATCTATCTTTTTATCTAATTCTCTATTTATACGTTTTATTTTACGGTTATTTTTTACTATCGTGCGTTTTTTGCTATCGATTTCTTGGTTTAAATTTTCAATTTCTTTTGTTTTTCGTGATAGCAGTGATTTTTTCTGCTTAATTATTTTTTGTTTAAGCTTCAATTCCTTTGTTTTATCAGATATAACTTTTTCGTTCTGAACAATCTGCTTGGTTTTATCAGTTATTTCCTGAATCTGTGTCTCTATGACATTTTGTTTTTTCTTGATAACTTTGTCACGTTTTTGCAAGCCCTCTTTTGCTAAGACATTAGCATTAATAATATTTCTAACGATTCTTTGGTAATGATTGAGTGCTTTTTCTTTCTTATCAAGCTCAGTAGCTTGCTGTTTAAGAGCCTCTTTTTCGATGTTAGCTTCATCTTGTAAGAGGTTCAGCTGGTCCATGAGTTCGTTGTATACCTTTTGTTCATTATTTTCGGCTCTGTTGCTGAGATAGTCATCTTTCAAGGTGTTGTATACGCGGTTTTGTTCTTTGAGATCCTGGAGCTCGGTTACAAGTTTCTGGTATTCTTGATGTTTTTGAATACTAAAAGTTCCAGTCCGCAAACTTGCAGTTACATATAGTAATAAGAAGACCATACTTAGGATCATAAACAGATCACTGTATGATGACCACATGGAATCGCCAGATTCACTCTTTTTTACGATTTTGTCGTAGTTTAAACTCACGTTAGACCCATCTAATGTTTAGGTTGCTTATTATATTTTAGCGATCGGAGAAAGAAATGAAAACTCTAGTCAACTTTAAGAGTAAATTTTGCCTAACTATGTTTCGCAGATTTACAGCAGAAATTCATGAGGTTTTATCCTATTAAGTTTTCTTTATTAGTGTGGGATCATATTTATACCATTCAGTAATCTTCATTCTATTCATCTAAAATCACAGATAAATGGTTATAAGCTAAACTTTAATTCGCTTGATACTGAAGAGTTAATTGAGCCCAATTTAGGAGCTTGGACTCGTTTTAAAAAATGAGATTTAGAGGAAATCATGACAAGTTTACAAGCAAGACCATTAGGTAAAATGGTATTAATGGTTATTTTTTTGGGTGCCTTTTTTGCCTGCTCGAAAGGTAGTTCGGAGTTAGTACATGATTCTGAATTTTCTGATAACGTTCAGATCGGAGGAGAGTTAGCGAGCGGACCCACAAATGTTATTGAGGATTCTTTTAGAGGCGAAAGTGCTGACGCCTTTGCAAGCATTCAACTTAAACGAACATCAAAAGAGCAGGTTATCCATTCAGAGTCTTTTCATATTAGTGGAAAAATGGTGAGTAAAAGTAGATTTGGACTTACAGCTGATCAATACTTATCGATCACTGGAAATATCAAACTGCCAGAAATACTCTCTGGACTAGAAACCCCTGTTGGCTGCCTTACTATTAGCGTGCAGGACAACGACAATACTGGTATTAAGTCATGGTTGAGGATTTCCACTACTGGTATTACTGGAGAAGTGTTGACAAAGGTTACCGTACCGCTTCTCATTGGCCTTGAGAACAAGGTGGATGTCCCAATCTTTCCAGAATCTTTAACTTTGGAGCATTTTCCTAGCAATATTGAAAAAATTTATGAGCGTGAAGTGTGCTTTTTTCTAAAAGAAGTTGAAACACCTGCCCAATCATACGAAGGTGAAATAATAATTCAGTACCTGCAGGAGACTAAAGAGATTCTTGCTAGCTCAACCCCCCCTGAGGAGCCAGAGGAAGACTCGGATGGTTCATCAGAAGAATCAGATTCGGGGGACTCATCAGAAGATTCAGATGGTTCATCAAATGAGGATGATGGAGGTAGTGGTCAAGAAGATGGTTCGGGTGATGATGGTTCTGATTCTTCAGACGAAGAAGAGAGCGAAAATTCAGATGATGGAGGAAGCTCAGACTCCACTGATGGAAGTGAAAATTCAGATTCAGATTCGGAGGGGGAAACAGGTGGTGAAGAAATTCCTGATGAAGTTTTGGAAGCACTCAAAGGGAATTTAACCAAGGAGGATGTAGTCTACCTTTGTCAAAACTTTCCAAAAGAGCAAATTGATCAAGAATTCTTTTACCCTGAGCGCGAGGATTGTAGTTGGGGTAAAAAACGTAATAAAAATATGCTGGGACCATATGATAATCTGTGGAGAAAAAACTATTATCTCCAAGCAAGAGAAGTCCAATCTCACACGCTTGATATTCCCAAGTTTGCCGTTTTATGTGAGTTGGAAGTTACATCACATACAGATGATAATATTCAATATGATGATTTTTTAGTGTTGACGCTCAATGATTATATTCTAATGCTTAGTAATCACTTGCTATTAAGAGAAATGCCGATCAATAATGATTTCTACTTTTGGGATTTTGCCGAAATTAAAGGTAAGTATTATGAGTTCCATGGAGATCGTTTTTGCTTTGAAGGCTATCAGAACTGTGAGTTTCCTGGCCATGATGTACCAGGGCCAGTCGATTTCTTTTTAGATACCGATTCGCTTTCACCTTTAGCTTCAATCTTAGAAAAGGAAGAAGAATTAAAATTTAATGTCATAGCAACGGGTGATAACGATGATGAGGATTGCTGGCACACTGACTTATATTTGAACATTAGAAGCAATTATGTTGATTTTAGAGACTTATTTAAAAATAATATTTAAAGTCGGGTAAACTTAGAGTGCAATCTATTCGAATTCGCGATATGCTTTATCCAACATTTTTCGTGTTTTAGAAAAATATGGACCAGAAAGGGCCGATTTAGCTAAAAATACAAAGAGAATTGCAAGCACGAATTGTAAGCCCAGTACCACCAAAAGTGACCATAACCAATTGTTAAACAAGGTGTTGAGTAAGAAAACCCCTAAGGCATTAATTATCAATATAGTGTTAAAAACAAAGAAAAACCCTACGGAGAGCATGATAATAGCACTCAAGCAACGGGCGCTTTCTTTTCTAATATCATCTCCAAGCACTTCTAGGTAGATATGTGCTAGCAGCTTCATTGGTGCAAAAATCATCTGCAAGAAACTGTGGCCAGGTCTGCTTGTGTTGCTCACGATGATTTTCTCCTTCCAATAAATAAACAAAGGAGGGCTCCAGCCATGAAAGATAAAAGCATTGACATGAATGGGTTTTCTTTGGCTTTCTTTTCGATTTCTGGAAGAATTTCGCTTTTAAACGAATCGTTTGTCGATTTTGCGAATTTTTCTAGCCTCTCATAAAATTCATTTAGGTATTCGCTAGCTCGCTCGGAGCTTCCGCTTCCTTGCTTGTTTTTGTTGGCTTTTTGACCGTCATCGGAAGTATCGGCACTCATATTCCCTCCTGAAAAGATATGATGCTTTGCTTTTTAGCCCCATCTAAATTTTATGTTGCGTTATAAAAGGATTAAATGGGTACAATCTTCATAACAGTTGTTTTTGTGGAATTAGGTTCATCTAATATCGTTCTGAGATTCTCTGTAATTTCATCTCCTTTGATACTTTGTTAAGGACGACTAAGTTGTTGAAGATCTAGTTAAAGTTTGCTAAAGATGGCACATTGACCCACTTTAACCAAGTCTCCTCTTTACTGGAGAGGGAATCAATTCCTAAGGGTAGAGTAGTAAAAAGCTCTTCCCTGAGAGTTTGGGTGGGTTTCACCAGAATTATGCGAAAGTGTTAGTTCATGAAGCTTATTAAGTTTAATGAGGCCGTTCTGCATCAAATTCTAGAGTGTTCACCCGATGGGCTGATTTTGGTTAATCAAGTTGGGGAGATCGCTTTTTGTAACCGTAGGGCAGAGGAGCTCTTTGCCTATGCAAAAGATGAGCTAATTGGTCAGCCAATTGAAGTTTTGCTACCACCTCGCTTTGTAAAAGGCCATACTAGCTTGAGGAAAGGTTACATTGCTAGTCCCCAAACCAGGTCCATGAACTCCGGAAAACAACTTTTTGGACGTAAAAAAGATGGTTCGGAATTTAACGTAGATATTACGCTGAGTCCGATTAAGACCGAGGAAGGAACTTTAATTGCAAGTTCGATTCGCGACATTAGTAAAAAGGTCAAGGTGGATCTTGAGTTGGTTAAGGCGAAACAAGCTTCTGAGCGCGCCAATTCCGCCAAGAGTGAATTTCTAGCAAATATGAGTCACGAAATCCGTACACCAATGAATGCAATTTTTGGCTTTGCAGATATTCTAGAAAGTCACCTACAAGACGAAAAATGTCTCGAGTATTTACGAGCTATTAAAACTAGCGGCAAGACCCTACTCAATCTGATAAATGATATCCTCGATTTGTCAAAAATTGAAGCTGGGAAGCTAGAGCTAAAATATGCTCCCTGTCAATTTGAATCAATTATTACTGATATAGAAAAAATATTTGCGCAGGAAATTTCGAAGAAGCAATTATTATTTAGAGTGACAATTGATGTAGGCTTACCTAAGACTTTGATGCTGGACGATTTGCGTATTAGGCAGATTCTACTTAACTTAGTTGGGAACGCAGTAAAATTCACTGAAAAAGGTGAAATCAAAATTCAAGTTTCCATGGCTAACGATGAAAAAACTGATAGTTCTATAAATCTCATTATTAAGGTTATTGATACTGGTATTGGAATACCTAAGGGGCAGCTGGAGAGCATTTTCGACTCTTTTACTCAAGGCCAAGGGAGTGCTGTGGTTTTAGCTGGTGTTGGAACAGGCCTTGGACTAAGCATTACAAAGCGGTTGGTAAGTATGATGGGAGGGAAAATTTGGGCGCAAAGTGAATTAGGAAGGGGATCAACGTTTAATATAGCTTTAAATGGTATTGAAGTATCGGCTATTTCTTGCGAAGAACCAAGTTCCGAAGAGTCAGAGATTATCCTTGGTCCAGCAAAAGTCTTGATCGTTGATGACCTGGGCCTGAATAGGAGTTTGTTAAGAGAGTTTTTAATGGGCCATAACTTGATAATATACGAAGCTTGTGATGGTGAAGAAGCTATAGAGATCGCTAAACAGGAAATACCAAATTTGATCTTGATGGACTTAAAAATGCCCAAAAAAGATGGATTTGAGGCTAGTATCTCTTTAAAAAGAGACCCTCATACCAGCCATATTCCTATACTTGTGGTCACAGCTTCCGTAGTCAATGGGATGGAGGGGGAAGTCTTAAAGGTTTGTGATGAGTTTATTCGTAAACCTGTTAGCCGATTGAAGCTTTTAAATATCATGAAGATCCATCTTCCACATACGCTAATTGATCGCATAGATAAAGAATTAGATCCTAAAAATCAAGAAGATCAATTTTTAATAAACAATAATGTTTCTGAATTTCTAAAGAAAGACTTGCGGGTAATTACCGATGAAAAAATCTTGAGTGTTGAAAAATTAATGCTCACCGAAGATATCGCAGATTTGGCAGCCCAAATCTGCGATATTGGAAAAAGGCATTCCTTTCCTCCTTTGCAGAGAATTGGGGAAAAGCTTATGTCTGAAGTTGGCAACTTTGAAGTGGAAAAACTGCCTTTGACCATTAATACACTAAAAAAAATGGTAGGAAGGATTGATGGAGTATGAAAGAAAGCAAGTCCATTGTCTTAATAGTGGATGATAACTTAAAAAATATCCAGATAGCTGGAAATATTATAAAACGAGAAATAGATTGCAACCTTTCTTTTGCAACTTGTGGTGAAGAAGCAATTACAAAGGCAAAAAAAATCAAACCTGACGTCATCTTACTAGATATTATGATGCCGGGATTAGATGGTTATAAAACTTGTAAGATTTTGAAAGATTGCCCGGGATTTTCTGAAGTACCAATCATTTTTTTGTCAGCTAAATCTGATGAGGAAGATGTTATTAAAGGCTTTGGTGTGGGAGCTTGTGATTATGTGACTAAACCTTTTAGGGGAGCAGAATTGATTGCTCGGGTTAAAACCCATTTAGCCCTAAAAAAGAAATCAGAGCTTTTACATTTAGCAAATTTAGAGCAACGAGAAATTATTCATATCCTTTGTCATGATCTAATCAATGTTTTATTTCCTATAAAACAAGTTCTTCCGGTATTATCTTCAAAAAATTGTAGCAAAAAATATCGTGAAAAGTGCATGCAGCTTATTGATAATGGCCTTAGTATCATTGGTTTAGTGAGAAAAATGAGTGTTCTGGATGAAGGCAAGCTCGAGCTAGCAAAGGTTTCAATTAAGCAAGCGATATTTGATGCTCTACTTATTGTCGAAGAAAAGTTGGCTCAGAAAGACCTGCATGTTGAGCTAAAGGTCGAGAAGGAGCTTTTTGTCTTTGCGGAACCAGTTTCTCTTGTTAATTCAGTGCTTTTAAATTTGCTCACCAACGCTATTAAGTATTCTCATCCAGGGGAAGCTATTTGTATTTCCGTCTATGATTATGAAAAAAGTATTATTCTGACTGTCAAAGATAACGGTGTGGGAATTTCAGCCGATATTCTTCCAAATATCTTTGATTTTAGACGCTCTTTTTCAATGCCTGGAACCAAAGGAGAAAAAGGGACGGGTTTTGGTTTACCTTTGGTAAAAAAGTTTGTCGATAAATATGGAGCTGAAATTGCAGTTAAATCCAACATATCTTCAAAAACTACTACTAATAATGGAACAGAGGTAAGTATCCAATTCCCTATTGTATAGGCTCTAGGCTGATTTAGCTCTCCGAAAAATTACATAATATTAATGAATTGCCAGTGGTTTGTATCGTTTTTATTCTCGATCTTTTCATTCAGTTCTTTTTTACGTATAAGACATTTATTGTATGATGCAAGTGAAATGATGAAAGACATGAACTTATGGAAATTAATGTACGCTTTTTGGATAAGCTGAGGCTTGAGGCGAAGTTTGATGATTACACAGTTACAACTGATCAGCCAATAAGGTATAAAGGCGATGGTTCCGCACCAAGTCCTTTTGACTACTTTTTAGCTTCTTCCGCTCTTTGTGCTGCTTATTTTGTGAAAGTTTATTGTCTGGCTCGTAAAATACCGACGGAAAACATTCGCTTATCGCAAAATAATATCATTGATCCTGAAAATCGTTATAAGCAGTCTTTTCAAATTAAGGTAGAAATACCAGAAGATCTCCCCAAGCGTGATAGGGAAGGGATTATTAGAGCTATTGATCGCTGTACTGTTAAAAAAGTGGTTCAGCAAGGTCCAGAATTTGTAATTGAACCTGTTGGCACTTTGGCAGCTGATTCAAGTCTAATTAGCCAGGAATTCTTTAAGCAAGAGTCTAAGACCATCATCCTTGGGAAGGATCTACCTTTAGAAGATACCATTAAAAATATGAGCCAAATCCTCTCTTCATTGGGTATCAAGATCGAGGTAGCTTCCTGGAGAAATATTGTCCCAAATGTTTGGTCGGTTCATATTAGAGATGCGGAATCACCTATGTGCTTTACGAATGGCAAAGGCGCTACAAAGGAAAGTGCTCTTTGCTCAGCTCTAGGGGAATATATTGAAAGGATTGCCTGTAATTATTTCTATAACGATCATTATCTTGGACAAGAAGTCAGTAAAAGTGATTTTGTACACTACCCTGATGAAAGGTGGTTTCATATTGATTCTGATGATCGAATTCCTAAAGGACTTATGGACCCATTTATGCTCAGGTTATATAATCCAGATGATGAACTCAAGGGGTCAGATCTAATCGATACCAATTCTGGTCAAAAAAAACGGGGTGTTTGTGCTTTACCCTTTACTCGTCAGTCTGACGAAAAGAAGGTCTATGTTCCTGTGAGTCTTGTTGGTAACTTATTTGTAAGCAATGGAATGAGTGCTGGTAATTCAATGCATGAAGCCCAGGTTCAATGCCTATCAGAAATATTTGAAAGAGCTGTTAAAAAACAAGTTATTGAAGAAGAATTAACGCTTCCAGATGTTCCTCAAGAAATTTTACAAAGATATCCTAAGGTCTGCGAAGGGATCTTAGAGCTTGAAAAAAAAGGGTTTCCGATTTTGGTAAAAGACTCCTCTCTTGGGGGGCAATTTCCAGTTATTTGTGTGACTCTGATGAATCCTAAAACTGGCGGAGTTTTTGCTTCTTTTGGAGCTCATCCGAGTTTTGAAGTAGCATTAGAACGTAGTTTGACAGAGTTGTTACAAGGAAGAAGTTTTGAAGGACTTAATGACGTGCCTTTGCCTACTTTTAACAGCTTTGCCTTAAAAGAGCCTAATAACTTTGTAGAGCATTTTATTGATTCAGCTGGTGTTGTGTCTTGGAAGTTTTTTAGTAGTGAATGCAATTATGACTTCTGTGATTGGGACTTTAGGGGCACTAGCACAGAAGAAAATAGCTATCTCCTCGAAATATTGAATAAGCTAGATAAAGAAGTTTATATTGCTAACTATGAAGATTTCGGTGGAAAGGCCTGTAGGATTCTTGTACCAGGATTCTCGGAAATCTATCCAATTGAGGACCTGGTATGGAATAACACAAATCGGGCTATTGAATTTCGCGAAGATATTCTGAATATTCATTCTTTGAGTGAGCAAGAGTTAGAAAATCTAGTGAAGAGGATAGATGATCATGAAATAGATAATTACGCCCTTGTTTCTGAATACATTGGCATAGAATTTGATGAAAATACAGTTTGGGGTAAATTGGATTTCGGAGAATTAAAAATACTTATTTATTTAGCTTTAAAAAAATATAAAGATGCACAGGATTTAGTTGGAGGATTCCTAAATTATAATGATAATTCTGTGGAAAGAAGATTGTTTTATCAAGCAATGAGTGCTGTTCTTCATGTTAAACTTGATGATAAATTACAAATAGAACAATACCAGGAAAATTTGACTAAAATGTTTGGTAAGGAAATTATGACTTGTGTCTTGGGGGCTATCAAAGGAGACATTAAATTCCCTGGACTAACTAGGACAAACATGGATTTAGAAGGCCTGGACAAACATCTAAGATTAATTGAAAGTTATAAGAAACTCCACACTGGTAGAAGAAATTCTTATATTAGAACACCACTTTAGGTTTTTTTTCGATTTTTTTTTGTATTTGTTTTTTTATAATGAGATTTATCCACAATATAAAAGGATGGATCTGTAATCCAAGTTTGCAAGATATATCTCGCTTCATTTGCCTTAAGAACTTCATGGGGGTGGGTATGGATGGGTGGAAACATGACCACTTTTCCTGTCTCTGGGTGAACTTTGATTTTTTGCAGTGGGAATTCGGTTTCACCACCTTTTTTAATAGTATTGAGGTAGAGTAAAAATGTCGCGAGGCGCAGTTGATTTTGTGGTGCGA
Source organism: Oligoflexales bacterium (assembly GCA_045105515.1). Lineage (GTDB taxonomy): Bacteria > Bdellovibrionota_B > Oligoflexia > Oligoflexales > Bog-1112 > JABSRF01. The sequence continues at coordinate 18,220 of JBGCDR010000449.1, read as the reverse complement.
CAGCACATTGTCCATCCACATGGAGGATGCAAGTATCTCCCGGTTTATAGCGAGCAATCAGGAAACCATCATGCCCCCACTGAGGCTGAACAACAGAGCGAAATTTTTTCGGTAAAGTAAAGTATCTTTTAGTGTTTTGCTTGATAATAGAGTCTAGCTTGCTACACTCCTCTTTCCACTCCGGTAGATCGGAAATCACTAAAAAACTTCTTCCACTATAGTCTGGTTGAGGATCACTCTTCACTCGCTTATCGTAGTTGAATTTCGTAATCAGTTGTTTGCAGAAATTTGCTGAGACCTGCTCAGGCCATTCCTTAATATAAGTTTCCATTAATCTTACCTGGAATCTGTGTATTACACTTAAAAAAAAGACATTTTTTCTTTTTTATTGCGTACAAAGGGTGATTGTAGTAGTTGTGCTTTCCAATACATATCATTTCTTTGAATGAGTAAATATTAGAAAATTAATTTATTTCAAGGGTCCCAATTAATCAAGAGAATAATGCTTTGAATATTAAAGGGAAAAAAGTAAATTCTATCAAAAATCGACTAGTTGGACAGAGTCTCAATCAGTGGCTAATAAGCAACCACTCAAAACCTCTGTCAAGGATCACATTTGGTTTGATTTTAGGGTTTTTTCTGTTTGAAGTATATTTTATCTCAGAGCAAGTTAATGAACAAAACCATATGCTTGCAAATATTGCGACTTTTTGTGAAAAAGGAATTCTTCATCAAGAATACGATTTAATTTTGGATATTTTCCAATCAAGCTACCTGAGAGGTGACTTTCTTCAAGCTGCTATTTGTCATGACGGGAAGATCATGAGCTCATACCCTACTGTTTATCATAGCGACTGTCGGTTTGAAGGAGGTGCTTTAACACGGATTGTAGAAAAAAGACCCTACTATCTAAAAAATTACCTATTTTTGTTTGAAATACCACTTTTGCGTCAGTATGATGGCCTATTCTATTTACTCATTTTTTGTATTATGAGCCTTTTGCTATCTTATTGGACGAAGTTACTTTATAAAAAATTGAAAAAAAACTTAATAGCCCCCATAGAAGAACTTCTGAAATACCCTGAGAAAGAAAATCAGTTTTCACCTATCGATGAAATAAATCAGTTGCAATTTAACTTCAATGAATATGTTGCTATGCAGAAATCGCGAGAAGATCTTAAAGTACAAGCTGAGAAAACAAAGGCTATCTCCCAAACTTTAAGTATGGTTGCTCACGACATTAAAAAGCCTTTTGGTATGTTAGAAGCAGTCATCAATTTGATTAGTAAAGCAAAGGAAAAAGAACGTAAAATTAGGTTTATTCAGTCGATTGAAAGAGATGTGAAGCAATCGTGTCTCGAGGCTAGGGGTATCCTTGATGATATTTCGACTTATGGAAAGAGTCAACAGCGCGAAAATAAAGCAGTGAGCTTAAATCAGATTATTCTTGATTCTTGTGTCGGTGTCTTTGGCAGCTTAAGTTCCTATGATTGGTTTAACTCAGAATTTGATTTGGCCCATACCCATTGTGTTTTAGGCAATGAGTTAGGACTTAAAAGAGCTATTTCAAATATTGTTAAGAATGCAATAGAATTTATGAAAACTGGTGATTTAATCTGTATCAAAACCTATGAGATCAATGATACAATTCGGCTTAGTATTACCAACACAGGCTCATTTATTCCCCAGCATTTGCTAGCTAAAATTTTTGAGCCTTATGTTACGGAAAATAAGTCGCATGGAACTGGTTTAGGGCTTGCAATATGCGCAACTATACTGGATCAATGCCAAGGTAAGATTTGGTGTGAGACTGAAGAAAAGGTCCCCTCAGCTACTTTTGGTATCGATCTTAAAAAAATGGATTTGCTAGATCCTGTTAAAAAGCAAGATGTATTGGATTTCCGAAGAAATATCTATACTAAAACCGAAACAGCAGAACTTACGGTTCGCTTAGATAAAAATATTTTTGAAAAACAAATGATTATTGATTTTATGACCATTCATGGGCTTAGAATTCTGGTCGTTGATGATGAGCCTGTTTGCATAGATCTCATAAGAAAATATTTGTATGACATCTCTCCTAAGATTGAAGTGATGGCATTTAATAAACCGAGCGAGATTGATACTGATAGTGATTTTAAGATCGATCTTGCGATTGTCGACTTTAATTTAGGTAAACAAGAGATCAATGGCTTGGAGCTTATAAAAAAACTAAAGAACAACAATCATAAGACCAAGTTTTGTATTTACTCAGATTGGATTTATGATGTTTCTCATTATCAAAACTTTGGAATCAATTATTGCTTGGCAAAGCCTATTTCTGAGGAACACTTGATGAAAATTATTAGTCATATCATTTCAGAATAATTATGGAGTAGATAGTGCGAACAAAAATATATTTTGGCATGTTTATAATTTTTGCCGTTGTAGCGTCTTGTTGGGCTGCCAAGAATTTTCAAGGCGAAGATAAGATTAGAATAGTTTTTGGAGGTGGTTTTGGAGGAGGCTTGAACCCTACTAACTTCAAAACTCTTAATGCAGCATATGTTTCAGATCTGGTCTTTCCTCCTCTTATAGGATCACTTGATGTTAAGCAGTATTTTCCAAGAATTGCAGAAAGTTGGGAAATAAATGAGGCAGACACCTTTTTGAGTTTTACACTTGATTCAGAAGTAGCTTTCTCAAATGGGGACCCATTAAGGTGTAAAGATGTTAAAAAATCCCTAGAACATTCAATTAGTATCCGTAAGCAGGACCAGAATTTTATCGAAGATTTTAGAAGATTAAAAGGATATTCGAATAAAAATGAGAGCATAGAAGGTATTCAATGTTCACATCCATTGAAAATAGAATTTCATTCTCAGTCTACAAATACTAACCTTTTGGAAGCTTTGAGTAATCCGGAATTAGGTATACATAAGATAGAAGGAAGCTCATATATAGGTTGTGGAAATTATCACATAAAACTTCAAAATAAAGATTATGCTTTACTTGAAAGGCTCAAAAGTAAAACTTTGCCAGATAGCTATCCCAAATATATCGAATATGTGGGTTCGGATACTCATAGGATTAAAAAAGCGGATGTTTTTGTTAGTTATTCTCAGGATATGGTACCTGAAGCCTACAGAAAATTTAGTCAGTTTGAGATCACTTGGATGGCGAGGCTATTATATTTTTATCGTCATGAACAGAGCATATTTGCTAATGAGCTTAACCGGAAGGCTTTGCAAGCGCTTTTTTGGCAAAAGAATAATATGGACTCATTGATAGAAAAAATCGGCAGTGGAAATTTTATCCCTGACCCACAGCCTTTTCTTCAGCTGCAGCCTGGCCGGATAAATGATGAACATGTAATTGATATACTGCAGTCTGGCAAAAAAGATATTCAGAATTTGATTGTGGAATCGAAAAGGAGGCCAATTAAATTTGTACATGTTGGTGGATCCCATTGCTTAAAGATTTTAGACCATCTTAAGAGCTTAGGTTTAGCAATTGATGATGATCATTCAAGAGAGCTGGATTTTGAATCCTTAGACTTTGAACCTGCCGATATTCAGTGTGTTTCTTATTCAGAATGCCTTTTAAAAAGAAATATGATTCATTACATGACGGGAGACAACCTTTCACCCCCTTTCGAAGATCTTCTTTCAGTTCAGAGGGGAAATAATAAAATGAATAAAGAGGAATTGGCGAAATATCTTCGGGAAATTAGCAAGGTAACCCTAGATAAGGTGCCTTTTATTATTGTCGGACGAGCTCCACTTGTAGCTTACTACAATGAAAGGAAAATTAGAGTTAGACAATTTACCAATTCTGCACTTGGTAATTCAATTTTAGATAGGTTTTATATTAAATAAAATTGGTTATGGAGCCATCCAATCGGCAGGCTGCATATGCCGAGGTACGATCTGTTCACTCAAGCTTGCACTCATCACATAGCGATTACTTCCAATTTGTGACCATTCACCCATATCAAGGACTGTAAGTGGCTGTCCTTTGTAAAGGCTTGCAACAACCTCAGAGTTAATGTCAGCCTCACTATATACACTGATTTCATTTTCGAGTACGTATCTTACAACTCGCTCTCCCCCGCTGCCTGAGCTATCGATATCATTTTCAGGTGCTCCGATATCGTACCCACCTTGTGTTTGATCCTCAGGGTAGTTTAAATTATCCCCATTTTGACCATCACCGAGCCCTGTCTGGTTGTTATCGAACCCATAGCCTTCATTTCCCGAGTTGTTCAAGTTGTAGGAATTGCTAGTGTCATTATTTCCAGAGCTTTCATCTCCATATTCATCATTTTCAAGTTCACCTTCACCGTTCTCCTCACCATAAGTTTCATTTCCATTTTCTCCTTCATATCCACCTTCATCTCCTTCTTCACTGTATTGATTTCCTTCTTCTTGGTATTCACTAGTTTCAAGCTGTTCACCTTCTTGCTGTGATGAAGAACAATTGCTTATAAAATATAAGCAAAGGAATATCAGGATGAAAAACTTAAAATAATTGAAACTTAAATGCATGGTGGCCTCCTTATACCTATATTGTATAACGCAATTTTACGGAGTTTAAGGGCTTAGTGATTTTTTGTTTTGTAATCTCTTACTGATTAGATAAATGCCCTAGCAAATAAGCTGACGGCGACTTTAATCTTGATAATTTAATACATTGAATATAAAAAAAAAATAGTGCCATTTATCTCTTTTTCGAACCGCAATTTTTTTGGCTCAAGCTAGACTTAGCAACATAACTAAGGTATTGCTTGATATGACCGTAAATTTCAAAAATCTTGCAGAAGCAATGCTAGAGGAGCGCTACATGGCACTAAAAGCTACCCTAATTTTTATTGTAATGTTGGCTACTACAACTGCCCTGGGAGACCAGTACAAGTTGGATGCAGCACACAGTAACGTAAGTTTCAAGGTTCGACACTTGGGTATTTCAAATGTCCGAGGTAGCTTTCAGAAATTTGAGGGAACTGGTAAATTTGATCCAAAAACTAACAAAATTTCCGATATTAAGGTGAAAATTTCAGCCGATAGCATCGATACCAATGAGCCAGATCGTGATAAGCACTTACGTTCAGATGACTTTTTTGATGTAGCTAAGCATCCCAGCATAACTTTTGTTTCTACCAAGGTAGAATATGCCGGCAACAAACCTTCGAAAATTATCGGAGATTTCACCTTAAGAGGGGTAAAAAAGAAAATTACCTTAAATGTAGAAGAATGGGGTGGAGCCGCAGAAGACGCCTGGGGCAATAAAAAGTTGGCCTTTGAAGCAAGTGGCAAAATCGACCGTCGTGAATATGGTTTAACTTGGAATAAGGGACTAAAGAAGGTGGGTGGATTGACTGTGGGAAATGACGTAAAATTGATCCTAGAAGTTCAAGGTATGAAAGCCAATTGAAATAAGTTTATATTTAAGAATCTTGATTTGCTTAGCATGATACTATTGGGTCGAGTGTTTATTTGCCTCGTAAGTGTCCTGTATCTGCAGCCCTATTGTGGGGGCTGTAGTGGATATATTTTTTTGAAGGAAGCAAGTATGAAAACAAAATCTCTTTTAGTAGGTGCAGCTTTTTCAGGGTTACTTCTAGCAGCTGCTCCAGCTAGTGCTGCTGATGACAAAGGGGCTGAGGCTAAGGGCGAATGTCATGGTGTTAATGAGTGTAAAGGTACTGGTGCTTGTGGAGGCAAAGGTCATTCTTGTGCAGGTAAGAACGTATGTAAGGGAAAAGGTTGGCTAAAAATGACTAAGGCTGAGTGCACGAAGAAAAAGGGGAAGTGGAAAAAAGGGTGATTTTATGACTTCTTCCTCCTTTCCAGGTCTGGGCCTTAGGCCCAGTCACTACCCACACCTTGAAGATCACAAGAGTGCATCGGCTAAATGGTTTGAGGCAATTTCAGAAAACTATATGGACACTTATGGGCGTCCTAGGCAGATGCTTCGAAAGATACGCAAAGACTATGATCTAGCCTTGCATGGTGTTTCAATGTCTCTTGCTTCTAGTGACGGTTTAAACGAACATTATCTGAAATCCCTTAAAATTCTTGTAGATGAGCTTGAGCCAATCATAGTTTCTGATCATTTATGCTTTACTCGAGTAGGAAAACACTACCTACATGACCTTTATCCAATTCCTTACAATAAAGAAATGCTTGAGATCTTAGTGCAGAATGTTGATTGTGCTCAGAATTTCTTGGGACGAAATATTCTGCTTGAAAATGCTTCTACGTATTTTTCATTTGTTAATTCAGATTGTAGTGAAAGTGAGTTTCTTGTTTCTTTATGTAGGAAGACAGGTGCTAAGATCCTTCTAGACATAAATAATATTTATGTAAACGCTGTGAACCAAGAATTTAATCCTCGAGATTATCTCGAACAAATTCCGCCGCAGATGGTTGGGCAAATTCATTTGGCTGGCTTTACTGATACCGGAAAGTTTTATTTTGATACGCATTCACGTGCAGTTTGTTCAGAAGTTTGGGAATTATTTTCTTTTTATATTAAATCCTGTCCCCAAGTTCCGTTTATGATTGAGTGGGATGAAGACATTCCGAGCTTTCCTGAATTAGAAACCGAGTTAAATAAAGCAATCGCAATATGGGATGCTAGGCATGGGACAAAAGACTAAATACCAAGAGTATGAGTTCTCAGAGTTTGAGCACGACTTTTTGAGTGCTATGAACGATGGGGCTCTGCCGCACACCATGATGAAAATGCTTAAACCCATTAAAGGTCTTCATGTTGAAGAATGTCTGCAAATATATACCCAAGCAAAAAAAGTTAGGCTTTGCGATACTTTGCATGAAAATTTCTCAGCATGTGCAAAAGTGATCGGAGATCATAATTTTTTTTCTATATGCGAGGACTACCTTAAAATATATACTCCTGAATCCTACAGTCTAGAAGATTACGGATCTGAATTCCCATTTTTTCTAGCAGAAAGAAGTGTTAGCGAAGATTTTCCTTTTCTCCCTGACTTAGCAGATTTTGAATGGAAATTTAAAGATGTGTTTCACGCTAAACATGAAATTTATGATGCCCAAAGTATGCTAGGTACTGTAGCTGACTTTTCGCAAGTTATCCTTTATTTGCAAGCTAATGTAAGACTTGTAAGATCTGATTTTAGAGTTAAAGAAATATGGGATTTGCGCGACAAGAATGAAACTGAGATAGACTGGGAGCCGCTCATAAGTTCAAGTTTTCTTCTTCTTTATCGTTATGATTCTAGAGTATTTGTTAAGGATTTAAGTCAACTAGAATATGATCTGATGGCATTGGTGTTGTCTGGACATAGCATTGGTAAGGTCATGGAAGAGGTTTGTAAGCTTCATGAACACCCTGATTTAAAATGTGTCGAACAAACATTTCAGTTTTTGATAAGTAAAGAGCTGATTATTAAGATAGAAGTCTTATGACTGTTGGAATTTTTTGGTGACTGATTTTGACAAGTTTTTGAGCAGAATGTTAGAGTAAAATCAAAAAATTCATTCCTAATCCCTTTAAAATCATCAATAAAAAATAAAACTTATATTTTAGGCTGAAAATACCGATAAGGACTTCACTTCAATTTACGTAAGAATCTGCAAGGATTTTAGGAAGGATGAAGTTGAATAGGTACCTAACATGCTTTAAATGTTTGCTTCTTTTACTGTCGTTGAACAATTGTAACAATTCTCCTGAAATTAACAAATTTTTAGATTCGAGCAAATCTAAGTCGACTGATAGTCATGTGAAATACAGCGAAGCTGATTTGGATTCATTAACAGCAGGCGAAGGAATTACCGTTGGTAATGGTCGAGAAAATACTGAAGATGTAAAAGATGATAAAACTGAATCTTTCTTCTTAGCATGTAGCCTTTCTCAGCGAAACAATTTTAGATGTAATATGTCTAAAGATTTCGGATCGCAAGATTATTCGAAAGATAAAATAAAAGTACTCGATGATAAGGGTCAGCAGATTCCGGCAGAGTTTCTTGTTTACAAAATTATTGTTGAAATCAACGGTGAAAAATGGCTTGAAATTAGCGTGAATTCTGAAGCAACTGCTAAAAAAATAATAGTAGATGGTATCGATAAAACTACTGATGAAAGCGTAGAAACTGAAGTAGATAAAACAATTGAAGTTGATGACGCTAGTAATTCTGGTCCACAAGACTGCAATGAAATTGGAGATCCTGGTACTTGGATTTCTGTTCCTGGTGATCCTGATTATGGAACCTCCGATTTTTGTGTCATGAAGTATGAAGCTAAAAATACCGATAATTCTCCGGTATCTGAGGCTGTTGGGAACCCATGGGTTTTTATTTCGCAACAAGATGCAATAACAGTGTGCTCCTCTCTTGGGCAAGGTTACCATCTTATAAGCAATGACGAATGGATGACCATTGCTGCAAACCTTGCAGGTGTTGCAGGTAACTGGACTGGTGGTAATATTGGAGCAGGAATGCTATACATTGGTCATTCTGATAGGGATCCTGAATCCGTATGCCCTGCTGATGCAGATGACGCTAAATCATATGTTGAAACCGACTGTGCTGGTAAAAATACAGGTGGAGATGACGATATTAGTTTGAGAAGAACTCATAATCTTTCTAATGGTCAAGTTATTTGGGATTTGTCTGGAAATGTTCGTGAGTGGACTAGTTTTGAAAATCTGGATAAGCCTAGCCCACAGATTACTGATTACATTGAATTTACTGAACCAATCGGTGGCAGTGCATCACTGCCGTTAAATCGTTTAGTTCCCACCCAAGCAGTAAAAGCTTTTTGGAGTGACAGCTGGAATTCGAGCCAAGGAATCGGCATGGCACAAATTGGTTCTCCAGGAACTGGAGGAGAATTATCACGAGGGGGTGGTTTTAAGGGCATGGAAAGGAATGGGATTTTTCGATTTCGCATTGACCAAGATGCCAGTATTTTAGTTGACACCCTCGGATTTCGCTGCACTTACTCGATTCCTTAAAATTTAACTTAAATGTAAATCATTTTTAGGGACCAATTATCTGGCCATTAACTTAACCCTACATTTTGCAAGATCTGAATATTCATAATGCCAAAAATCTAGAACGAACGTTTACACTGCTATTATTCTGAATCTTCTGAATAAATTCATCACTTGAATGGCGATTAAAACTCCGCCTTGATAGACCAGATTAGTTTGACAAACTTTTTAGCTTGCTTTAACTAAATGCAGGTGAACTAATTGCTGCCACTTTAATAAGGTAATTGATTCTATGATCTACACGACTATTCCAACAATCTTAATCATCGCTGCCTTAGCTTGGCTTAACCCTTTAAAATATTGGAATAAAGATGGTAAGCAAAGTTCTGGGGTGATCCTCGAAAACTTTGATCAAAGTATCCGGCCACAAGATAATTTCTATGAGTTTGTAAACGGTTCTTGGCTTAAGCGAACTGAAATTCCCGGTGATAAATCAGATTATAGTGTATTTTCCATCTTAGATGATCAAGCTCGCAAGCAGATAAAAGCTATCATTGATGAGTTGGACTCAAGTAAAGAATTGGAAGCGTCTTCGGAAAAGCAAAAAATCCGTGATTTATATGATAGCTTCATGAATCAACAGACCATAGAGAGTCGACGTTTTCTTCCCATATCAGAAGAGCTAGCAAAAATTGATCAACTCCAGTCCCTTGATGCTTTAGCTGTGTATTTTGCTCATGCGCTCCGAATGGGTATCAAGGTCCCATTTGGTATTTATGCCAGTATAGACTTTAAAGATTCAGGTCACTATGCTGGTTTTATAGGTCAATCTGGCCTAGGCTTGCCTGACCGAGATCATTACTTCCAAGAAGGGGATCGTTCAGAGCAGATTAGAAACGATTACAAACATCACCTATCTCACATATTTACCCTAATTGGCGCTAAGGACCCAAGTGAGTCAGCAAAGTTGGTTTTTGATCTTGAAGTTGATTTGGCAAAAGAGCAGCTGACCCGTACTGAGGCAAGACAACGCGAGAAAATCTATAATCCTTTGAGCTTAGATGAAATCAAGGCACTTACTCCCAACTTTGACTGGGATGGATTTTTTAGAACATTAGAGCTCTCACAGCAAAAAATTCTTGTCGTAAATGCTCCAGATTACCTTAAGCACCTCAGCTCCGTCATTGAAAAGCATAATCTTGACAATTGGAAAACCTACCTGAAATGGCAACTTATCAATCGTTTTGCCCCCTACTTGCATGAAAATATATCTGTTGCCCATTTCAATTTTTATGGTCAAAAACTGCGTGGTACTAAGAGTCAAGAAGAACGGTGGAAGCGAGGGGTTAGCTTAGTAAATAGTATACTGGGAGACGCTCTTGGTAAAGAATATGTAGCGCGTCATTTTAAACCAGAGGCTAAAGCAAGGATGGAACTAATGGTTGCCAACTTGCAAAGAGCCTATGAGGTAAGCATTCGCGAACTCCCCTGGATGAGCAAAGAAACTAAGGCAAAAGCATTAGCAAAGTTATCTAAATTTCAGCATAAAATTGGTTATCCAAATAAATGGAAAGACATCACAGGTCTTGAAATAAAGCCCAGTGATTTAGTGGGAAATATAATTCGCGCTTCCTTTTTTGAGCACAAAGAAGATCTGAGCAAAATTTCCAAGGAAGTGGATCGAGAAGAGTGGCATCTTAGCCCACAGACCGTTAATGCTTATTATCACCCTACTCTTAACGAAATCGTTTTTCCTGCTGCAATCCTTCAAGCTCCCTTCTTCTCCATGGAAGCTGATGACGCTGTAAACTATGGAGGCATTGGAGCTGTTATTGGTCATGAAATGGGTCATGGGTTTGATGACCAAGGAGCAAAATTTGATGGCGATGGAATGATGACCAATTGGTGGAGTGACTCTGATTTGCGTGAATTTAAACAAAGAACTAAGAGGTTAGTAGATCAGTTTGGTGCTTATGAGCCTCTGCCTGGCCACTTTATTAATGGTTCCTTTACCTTAGGTGAGAATATTGGCGATTTAGGAGGCTTAACCATTGCTTTGAAGGCCTATCAAATGTCAGCTGCAGATCAGCAAAATAAAGTGTTTGACGGATTCACAGGAATACAAAGATTCTTTGTTGGTTGGGCACAAATATGGCCACGTAACTATCGGCAAGAAGAACTTATCAACCGGCTTCTTACAGATCCTCATTCCCCAAGTGAGTATCGAGTTAATGGTATTGTTGCCAATCTCCCTGAGTTTTATGAAGCATTCCAGGTAAAGGAAGTGGATAGAGTCTACATTGCTCCGGATTCACGAGTGAAAATCTGGTAGATTTCCTTCCTTGTTTTTCTAGTTCTCTTTACTTGTTTTTCCAGTTCTCGGTTCTCTCGATCCATGTTTGACCTTACAATGATAAGCAGGTAATGCCAGCTAAGCCAAGATCACTATGGAAGGATCGAGAGGATGGTAGAGCTAAAAGTCAATGGAAAAATATACAATTTAGATATACCTACTGACACCCCTTTACTATGGGTGATCCGTGAAGAGCTAAACTTAAAAGGAACTAAATTTGGCTGTGGAAAAGGCCTATGTGGTGCTTGCACTGTTCACTTGAACGGGTCTCCAACCCGAAGCTGTATCACTCCTGTTGCTGCGGTTGCTGGACAGGAACTTACCACTTTTGATCACTATGCAAAAAAACCGGACCATCCCGTTCTCTCTGCTTGGAATGAAGAAAATGTCCCTCAATGTGGATATTGTCAGTCTGGACAGATTATGAGCGCTATAGCCCTTTTAAACTCCAATAAAGATCCATCTGACGAGGAAATTGTCGCACATATGAGTGGCAATATCTGCAGATGTGGAACTTATAGTCGTATTAAAAAAGCAATCGCAAAAGCCGCGAAGGCTGAACAACAACCCTAGGTACAGACGATCTTTAAATATCGCTAAAGGAAGGGAACCGAATGGATACAAATAGGCGTGACTTTTTAAAGGTGTCTGTTGGAGTTGGTGGAGTTATAGCTAGTGCTTCAACTTTCTCATCTTGTTCAACTACTCATAAAGCGGATGTAGGTGAACAAAGTAGTAAGCTTAGCGTCTGGATCGAAGCTCAAAAAGGTGGGGATGGACTAGTTTTTATTTGTAGTCAGTGTGAAATGGGGCAAGGGGTAGCTCACTCTCTGTCATTAATGTTCTGTGAAGAGTTTGAATATCCACTCGAGCGTTTGCAGGTACAGTTTGCTCCCGTAGGCTCAGCCTATAAAAATCCTGCTTTTGGCATGCAATCTACTGGAGGTAGCACCTCGATTGTTGCTTATTTTGAACCTATGCGCAAAGCAGGAGCTGCTTGCAGACAAATTCTCATCGAAGCAGCAGCAAGGGAGTGGAATGTTTCAACGGACAAATGTAAGGCTGAAGATGGTTATATTTATCAGATTGCCAAGCCAAGTATCAAAGAGCCATATACCAAATTGCTTATGAAGGCAGGTGGTCTTAGTGCTTCCGATTCAGTGAAACTTAAAAGCCCAAAAGGCTTCAAGCTGATTGGTAAGAAGCAGCCTCGCATAGATAACAAACCTAAACTTACTGCTGAAGCTATTTATGGAATTGATGCGCCCCCAAAAGATTCTCTAAAGGCAACTGTGATCCATGTCCCAGTTCCAGGTGCAAAAGCTAGTATTAAGAATATTGAAGCTATGAAAAAAGAGCTAGGTATACAAGGGATTTTTGCCTTTGATTTTGGAGTAGTAGTCGTTGCTAAGAAGTATTGGCAGGCAAAGCGCGTTTCCGAAAAATTGGATATAAATTGGGATCAGACTGCAAGCAAATTTGATAGCGAACAGCAAATCAAGTCGTATAAAAAAGCTTGTTCAAAGGCATACGCTGATGAGTATGCAGAAAAAATTACAGATTTGGGTTCAAAAGGTCATAAAACTCTTGAAGCCGAATATCAGGTGCCTTATTTAGCGCATGCATGTATGGAGCCTATGAATGCTACAGTCCTATTCGCAGATGATAGCTGTACGGTCTGGGCTCCAACTCAGGCAGCTTCTCTCACCCAAGAGTCCGTTGCTAAGGCTTTTGGACTCCCATATGAGAAAATCAAGGTTCATTCTACCTTTTGTGGAGGGGGGTTTGGTCGTAGATTCTATCAGGACTATTCAGAAAAAGCAGCTATTGTTGCAAAAGAGTTTCCGGGAAAGCCTGTTCAGTTGCTATATAGTCGCGAGGAGGACACGAAGCAAGATTACTACAGGCCAAATGGGGTCGCTAAAATGGGTGGTGCTGTTGATGCAAAGAGTGGTAAAATCTTGGCATGGTTTCACACCAATGCATCCCCATCCTTTTCATCAGATGTATTTAGTCGTTTTTCTCACGGAATTTTTCCTGAATGGCTGGGGCGTTCCTTTAAAAACTCTCTTGGAGGTGGACTTGGATCGCTGATTGCTGGAGCTATGGAAAATGAAGGCAGTGATGCGATCCCATATCTGAGCAAAGATTTTGATTTTCATTGGGAACAGATGCCCACAGACTTACCTCTAGGGTTTTGGCGATCTGTAGGACACTCCATTAGTGGTTTTTATAAGGAATCCTTTGTGGATGAGCTTGCATACTTAGCAGGAAAAGATCCCATTGCGTTTCGTTTAGCCAATCTTGATCCTGAGCATAAGCGTTATAAGAAAGTCTTGGAGCGTTTAGCAGAGCACCCTCTTTGGAAGCAACGCAAGCCTGGTGATGGTATCGGTGTTGCGGTGCACGAAAGCTTTAAGTCTTATGTAGGAGAACTTGTTAAAGTCTCTATGCAGGGAAATCAGATTCGTGTTGATGAAGCTTTTATTGCTGTAGACTGTGGCCTTGCTGTAGATCCTGATGGAGTCAAAGCACAGATGGAAGGTGGGCTGATTTATGGCCTTTCTGCTGCCCTTACAGGAGAAATTAACATTAATGATGGCAAAGTGGCTCAAAGTAATTTTCATGATTTTCCGGTATTGCGTATCAGTGATGCCCCTTCCATAGAAGTTGACATCATAGGAGATGCAAATGCAGAATTAGGGGGATGTGGTGAGCCTTCGGTGCCACCTATTGCTGCAGCTGTAGCTAATGCAGTTTTTGATCTTAAGAAGAAGAGGCTTCGAACTCTTCCTCTGCAAAAAACATGGGATCAATTAGGTTAAGCAAAACGAAATATTTTCCTTTTCTGTCATCCCCAAAGCCTTTCAAAAAAATGGAAATTTTCTGAAAATATTTCTCTAGATCCTTCATTATTCGTTCATTCTATTAGCTTATTTTCGTTCAGATGTTGACCGCGACGAAATCAAGTGATAGCTGTTTTCTTGAAACATTACGGAAATTGGGGATAATTTTATGACAGTAAAAAATATTGCTCTAATACTCTTGCTTAAGGCTAGTTTTGGTTTTGCTGCAGTCAGCGAACCATTATTAAAAAATAAGCTAGATTTTTCTAAGCTAAATCAGGAGAAAGTATCTTTAGGAAAAAAACTATTTTTTGACCCTCGGCTTTCACAAGATGGCACGGTTTCTTGTAATTCTTGTCACAACTTAATGGGCAACGGCTCAGATCAGCGCCCAAACTCTGTTGGGGTAGGGGGCCATCATGGTGATCGTAAAGCGCCTACAGTTTGGAATGTTGCATTTATGTCATCCTTTTTCTGGGATGGAAGGGCAAAGTCCTTAGAAGAGCAGGCTGTAGGCCCTATCACCAATCCTATTGAGATGGCAATGCCAGATGCTAAAGCTGTGGAAGATCGTTTGAAAAAAATCCCTGGATATGTAGATCAATTTGCTAAGGTTTATAAGAATAAATATTCAATCACTTTAGCCAATATAGGAGATGCCATTGCAGAATTTGAAAGGACACTATTAACACCCAATAGCGCCTTTGATCATTACCTGGCAGGAGACAAAAAAGCTTTGAATGAAAGTGCTAAACGAGGGTACGAGCTAGTACAGTCGGTTGGGTGTACCAGCTGTCACCAAGGGGTGAATTTTTCTGGGCCCAAGCTTCCTGATGGTACTCCCTTTCTAATGAAATTTCCAACTTTTTCTGATACTGAGTATGAAAAGCAATATGACTTACTTGCTGATACCGGAAGGCATCGTGTTACCAAAAATTCTCAGGACAAACATCTATGGCGAGTTCCCACATGGCGAAATATCGCATTGTTAGCTCCATACCTGCACAATGGCTCAGTTAAGACACTTGATGAGGCTGTTAGAGTGATGGCGAAAACCCAACTAGGGAAAGAATTGAAAAAGCAGGAAGTCGCAGATATTGTATCCTTTTTAGAGTCTTTAACGGGGCAAAAGCCTAAACTAGAGTGGCCAGAATTACCCCAGACGGTGGGTGCTTCTGTAGTAATGTAAGCTAGATGCATAGATAAGCTTTTAGGAGCGACCGATAAGTGCTTTGCAGTAAAGGCGAAGTACCTCTGGCCCACGTTCTGTTGGACAGAAGTCTTTATTTGCCGGGACTTTATTGACTCGCAGCTTAAGAGTTTGCAGATCTGCAAGTTCGGCAAGGGGATTTAAATCATTTATACTCGAAAAGGGAGCTGTAAAAGTTCTTAGCTTTTTCATTTGTTGCACTATACTGATGTCCTGTAGCTTCCAAGCATCACGGAATTCTAAACTTTCTAAATTTATTAGAGAAGCTAAGGACTCAATATTTGCTGGCTTACTTCTGCTTCTACCGACCCATACCTTGAGTTCTTTTAGGGAGTTCATAGTTTTGATAGGTCTGAGAAATCTTGGGTTAAGGTGTCCATTACTGATCTCAAGTTTTGATAAGTTGAGCTGGGAAATCAAATCAAGATTACCGCTACCACTCACACCAAGGATTTCGAGATTTTTTAGGTTTTGTATAGGCTTTAGGCTACGATTGCCCAACCAACATAAGTCAAGAGATTGCAAGTTTACTAAGGATCTTAATGGGAAGAGATCAAGTTCATGCCTATTACCTCGCAAACTGAGTGAGCTTAAATTCTCAAGAGAAGCGAGTGGGCGTAAGTCTTTTAATTTGTTATTGCTAATATCCAAATGCCTTAGATTTTTCAAACCTGCCAAAGGCCTGAGGTCACTAATTTGGTGACCTCCTTCGGGATTAGAGTTGAGATTAAGAGAAGTAAGGCCTTGTAATTTTTCGAAAGCATGTTTGCAATCTTCTGAGCGAACTGACCAAAGAAGCCGTCTTATAGTATATTTAACACCATCTGCGCTGTCCTGCGAGCTACCCTCTTCACAGTAAGCAATAAAATCTTTTGAGTCTGCCCAATGGGCATGTACAGGGTTAGAAAAGAAGGAAGCAAGGGCTAGAAATGCATAGAAATTTCTCAACAAAATTCTCCATTGATAGATTAGCTTGGAACTTAAAGTTTTGTTGAGAGTATGATATCTTGATGTTTCTAACAACCAATATTCACAAACTTTGATGATGGGTTCTGTGATTAAAACTTCAAAGTCTCAAGATTTACCTTGTGTTCTATTAGAGAAATACCTTGATGATCTTTTAAGTTAAGATGAACAAATACGCCATTCTGGTCATTGGTAATATGAACAATTCCAAAATTTCTCTGGGTGTGAAATAGGGTGTTACTAAGGCGAAAAGGGTTGGCCTCACGTCTATTACCTGGCTTTATTGAATTGGTTAAACCACTGGATGTCATATCATAAATGGGGTATGCGACAAGAGGGTGTTTAATGGAAGATATCTCACCGGCGTGGCGGTCGCCACTAACAAAAATAACTCCATTTGTCCTAAGTTCAGAAATTAATGTGAACATTTTCTTATTGAATTCAAGTATTCTTATAATAGGACGCCAGAATATATTAAGAATATGCTAAGAAATTTCACCAATCGTTATTACTCAAAGAATTCTAATGTTTGGGAAACTCAAGATCTTAAAATTGAAGATTTCCATTATTTCTGCAGAAGTAGAAATTTTTGGAAAATAGTAGATATTGGAATCCTTAGCCTAATTCAATTCTAAGCTCCCTGCTCATAGGGAACTTTATTGGATAAGGTAAAGAGGATCTAAGGTCTAATACCCCTTCAGAGAATAGCTAAATGTTAAGGAGATAGTTTTGTTCAAAGAGCCTCAGGAATCAAAGACCTATGGTAATCCACACCCCTGTGGCATTAAAAAAATTCTTCGAAACGGATCTCAAATTCATTTTTGGGATCAAGTTGTTTTGGAGGAACCCCTTGAAATTCGCGTGGGGGGTGCTTCGCAAAATACAAAATTAAATGAATTTTCTTTATCTATTACTATGCGAACACCGGGGGACGATTTTGCCTTAGTAGTGGGGTTTCTGAAAGCTGAAGGTTTGATCAGATCTTATCAAGATATATTATCTATGAAGTTTTGCGGACCTCATCCAATTAGGGAACCAACGAATATTGTCAGAGTTAAGCTTCGATCAGCTTTACAGCAGAAAAGCCTCAGGCGTTTTTTTGTATCCTCATCTGCTTGCGGTTTGTGCGGAAAATCTAGTTTGGAAATGCTTCAAAAAGATGGATTAGAGGCATTAAATCCAATCCCTGGCTTCAAGATGGGTGCAGGGTTATTGTGGGACCTTAGAGATAAGCTTAATTGCTTACAAGGGATGTTCCGTTGTACTGGTGGTGTTCATGCTGCGGCAATCTACTCGGAAACAGGTAAGCCCCTTTTTTGGAGTGAGGATATTGGTAGGCATAATGCCTTAGACAAAGTTATTGGTCAGGCATTGATGGTAGATAAGCCATTAAATAAGCACATTCTTATGCTGAGCGGGAGGTCATCTTATGAGCTTTTGCAAAAAGCTGTTGTTGTAAAAATCCCACTTGTTATTTCTGTAGGAGCACCATCAAGCGCTGCGTTGCAGATAGCAAAAGCCTATGGCGTATGCTTACTAGGTTTTTTGGGTGAGGACTCTGTAAATGTTTATAATGATGAATTTGGATATTGTTCTCATATAGAATGAAGGGAATCATGATGAAGTTAAGAATATTTGAAAATTCAGTACGCATCCGACTAACTAAACTAGAGGTGGAAATTCTTTCAAATGGAAAGCCAGTTAATAGTACCTTGACGCTTGGTTTGACTGAAAAAGACGCGTTGAAATATGAGAGTTGTCTAACAATTGATAAAACCCTTTGGTAGCTTAATTTATGTTATTTTATAGTTCCAAAGACCTGCTGCTGCGTAACCTATTTCATCACGAAGCTTATCAATTCTGACTCTTAACTTTGAAGAAGCTGCGTTGAA
>JBGCDR010000448.1:0-4046 GCA_045105515.1 Oligoflexales bacterium | reverse complement strand
ATTCAAATGGCAAGTAAAGTTAGGTCAACTCAAGGATTATCTTTGCACATCTTCGGTAGACTAGCTGCTGGAATGCTGATGAGAATTTTACCAAGTGCCTAAATCGGCCTATACCAGGAGTTTCAACTGTTGATTGGCATTACAAATGAAAGATACTTACACTGCCCAGAAAAAGATGGAGAGGCAGCAAATTGCAGATGCAGAACATTAGATAAGAAAGATAAAATAGAAAAACTTCACGGTGCACCGGAAGGTTCTTTGAGCTCAAGTATTGATAGGTCTGCTGGAGGACCTGTTTTTCCAGATATTGCAAGACCTACTTGCTTATTTATAGATAAACGAAATGTAGAAACCCGCAAGACAACGGGAGATAAGTGGAAGGATGGTAAATGGAATGATTCGGCATGCCGTCATTTTAGGATAATTCGTTAAAAGTGGTGCTTTTATCGATCCAAAAAAACACTTCGACACATGTTCAGGTCTTACTTTCCTTAAACTGACGGTTGCTTATTCTGAATGCTAAATCCAACCCCTGACAGGGTCCATTCATTTCACTAAAATTAGTAGCAACACAAACTCTAAGTGGGTTATAGTACCTAAATTAATAATACATAGAATCTTTAAAGGTGTTTTTTCTATGATAATTTTAAATCTAGATTTTTTTGGAGAATATTTGCGACAATAACTTTCACGGTTTCTACAGTCAGATTTGTCTTGTAGCATTAATAAAAATATTAGAGATAGAAAAGATAAAAAGCCAGCCCAAAATTCAAATGTATAGAATGCAAAAAAAATAATAATGAAACTCCCTTGTAGCTAAAACAGATTAATCTAGCACCCCAATTGGTAATTCATATCTAAACTGCTTGTTCATAATTTAAATATCCCCACGGAAAATCTAGTCGGGATTATGTCTTCTATTGTGTCGTGCTTTAGCACGGTCTATGTCTCGGTTTACCTGTTGTATTCTGGATCTCAAGACCGGAGAATATTTTAACTGAAAAACAATATTGTCGTAGATAGTCTGTGCATGTTCCATTGGATCTACTAGGTAGATCCCCAACTCATTGAAGTGATCAACCACTATGCCTATAACTTCCTCTCGCTCAATATTCCAGCCTTCTGAAATTTTGAGAATATCCCTATCTTCATTGATAATAGCATTTACAAATCGATCTATGGCCATGCGTTGGAAAAACTTCAAATAAGCCTCGAATTTTTAATCCTTGAGCAAAAAGCAAGGAGAGGTGTTAAATTCCAAGCCCATTCACAGTTTTCATACACTCTCAAATCTATCGGCCCAACTAAATTTAACTGAACATATATTGAAAAATAGTCAATCAAATCAGCTTAAATTTGATGATTCTCAGGGACGAAATTGAAAAAGAGTCACCGATTTGGTATTGGTGATTAATATTGTAATATTGAAGAAGTATTTCAGTATTTAATGCGCCAATTCTTTCAAAATCTGAAGTTGATTAATTAGAATTATTCTGCTAAAATTTTTACCTTTCAAAGGCCTAAATAAGTAAATTTATTGCGCTTATATTTGACCTTTATGGTGAGAGGTGGTATCCAAAGTGCTGTTCTTTGTTCTTATTTTTCGGATCAAGAAATTTTGTTTATCAAAATAGCAATTAAATAAGGACCACTATTTGCTTAATATTTATACGGTCCATAACAATTTAGGAATTACCATGATGTCTTCGCGAAATGCATGCTGTATAACTTTGTTTTTAATCTTCTTTTCAAGCTTTAGTTTTGCACAAACCTCTAGTGAACACAGAAAAAATAGCATGGGATTCGGACTGTTGGGAGCTGGCTCTCACTTGCAGCTAGGCCAAGACAATGGATTCGAGTTTGGATATATTATGAATGAACAGATCCAGTTCAGTATATCTTACTGGCAAGCTAAAATTGATTTGGGAAGTGTGATTGAATCACCTGTATATGAAGCTGATGCAGAAATGTCAGGGTCGTTTTTTGGAGCTGGAGCTAGATACTTTACCGGAAATTCTTTCTTCTTCGAGGGAGGAATTGCTCAACGAAAACAAAGTTTCTCTTATTCTTTTTTAGTTGAGGAAAACTCTACTAATGGGGAAGCTACAGCTTCTGCTTATACTTTAAATTTTGCCATCGGAAACCAGTGGATGATTCATTCTGGAGTGGTGTTAAATTTTAATTGGATAGGAATCGCAACGCCAATCACTAATAAATCGAGCGTTAAATCGACATATAAAGGACCATTTTCTGAAACTATTCAGCAAGCGATGGCCTCTTCAGAGGATGAGCTATTTGATATAGTAAAGAGTGCTTCGAAATCTACTAGTCCAATTATTTCTGCATCAATTGGGTATATGTTTTAGACTATTGTCTTCGGTGTTTTGTTCTTGTGAACATAGTTTACCCTCAGATCAAAATTATAGAACCTAAGAAAACGATAGAGAGCGCAACCACAGCTTTTGAAGAAGCTAAGGTTGAGTGACAGAAATTATCGAAAAATATGATAGGTATAAATACCATTGACAATTTAAGTTACAATTGAGAAGCGAGCTGACTATGTATTGAAAATGCTTGGTCTTCAAAAAGCAACTTGAAGATGTTCAAGGTTTTTTTTCATATTCAAGAAGCGCATCAATACCCTCTGAAATATATAGATCAACATCTTCATTGCTCTGTGCGAAAGTATTCCATTGCGACTTAATAAAAGTCAATTGTTCTAGCAGCAGCTCCATGTCTGGGCTTTCAAGAAACTTGATGTTTTTTTTCACCATTTTGTTTTCGGGGTTTGGCATAGCATGTAAGGCTCGTCTTTCATAATCGCTATCACCCAAAGAAATAATATTCTTATAGGTACCTAAAACTAGCGCAAAGGTTAACGACTTCCAATCTGGAAGAGTTTCGAAGATTTCTTTTTGATTAGGTTTAAGGATTCCTGAAAAGAAAAACTCCCTTGCCGAAATAAGTTTCTTTTTCTGTTCGATTTCAGCTAAAACTCCGTTTGTAAGAGGCATCAAAATAGAGCTACTAGTTTTTATCCAACTAAGTTTAGCATTGCTGACAATGTAAAGATCAGCATTCTTACCTAATTGTGTTAAAAATTTCGAGACAAAATGGTCAAGTTTTTTCCACTCAGTTGGTTCTAATTGTAAGATCCTCCTAAGATCCTGCTTATCCAAAGATCCATTTCCAGACGCTTCCAAAAAACTTGATGGTATTAAAGTATCATCCCAATCAAAAACAATTGCTTGGTCCGCACTATAAAGATTAGATATCTTTTTGTCAGTTTGAGAATGAGTACTCGCGAATATGTTCAAAGAAAAGGAGCTACAAAAAATGATGAAAATTAAAGAACTTATCTTCAATGGAATTCCTATTGTTTACCAATTGTTGATTAAAAAATGAACATATACCATGAATAGGACTAAGACAAGCTCATCTCTATAATTCTGGAAAGATTCTAACCAATGTTTTCGAAGATCCTTAAGACCATTTGAAAGAAAATATGCACTGAATCTAAAATTCGATGAAAACTGCCACTAGCTAACCAGCAGGTACATAGGCATTCAATTTATTACCATCAAGATCCCTAAAATAGCCTCCGTAAAAACCATGCTCACCCCGATTTCCTGGTTTGCCTTCGTCTTTGGCTCCCAGCTCTAGGGCTTTTGAATGTAACAGGTGAACTTGTTCCTTGTTTTTAACTTTAACTGCGACCATGCAACCATTCCCTGGGCTTGCTTCCATTTGGTTGTAAGGTGTCGTCACGCAGAAACTAGTCTCATTCCTAGAGGTCCCCCACGCTGCCATATGATCGTGAGCCCAAAGCTGTTTTATATCTATAACTGCAAATAGCTCATTATAGAACTTACAAGCTGCAGCAAAATCATTACTCCCAACAGTGACCAGGGCTGATTCAAATAAGATTTTTTCCAATTTTTCATTAAATAGGTCAGAAAAATTCTAAGCCGCAGTACCAAAAGTGACTAGATAAAAAAAATATAGGAAGAAAAAACTTAAAAAAAATGGCTCACTTTTATTAAAAA
>JBGCDR010000447.1:0-7257 GCA_045105515.1 Oligoflexales bacterium | reverse complement strand
CTGTGTCCATATTTATAATCCGTTTTGGTATGTGTCTTAGTAATTATATTTTCACGCAAAGATTTCTCGCGGTAAATGATCATGGGGTGGCGGTGTGTAATTATATTATTTTGGCGGTGTCACTTTGTCCAAAGTTCAATGGTAATACACCTACCATCATCCATTGATGAAAAGCACAGTCATCCAAAATGGATAGCATTGATAAAGAAGGTGCTAGTACAAGTAATGCTGGCAAAACTAAGCAATGAATAGTACAAGCTATTGATAGGCCTATGGCAATTTTGTCACTACTAAATGCCAAGTATTTTTCCATCTATATACCTCTATTTTTGTAATTTAAAACATCTTAGAAGGGAAATATCTAGTACCACAAATCATCCAAAAAATAAATAAAAAACCTGTGTAAAGAAGGCATTATTGTAGAACGGACAGCTATGAAATATTTTTCACTTCCATTGGAAATTAAATTAGCCAGCTTTTAAGGATAGTTATCTATTGATATAAAACAGTATATGTGCCAATACTTATAAAAAACCGAAACTCCCGTAGATTGTTTTTTGTTTCAATCAGTAAGGTATTTTATGAAGCTCTTATTCACATGTATTTCAATCTCTTTCCTTTTTTCAAGCCTTGCATTTTCAAGAAGAGATGTAAAATCTCATGTTCATGGTGAAGCAAAAGTAACTATAGTTGTGGAAAAAAACAATGTTCAACTAGAAGCTGAAATACCTATGAGTGATTTAGTAAGCTTTGAACATGAACCAAAAACTAAAGAGCAGAAAAAGCAGTGGACTACGGCACTTAACAAATTGAAAGATGCCAATAGAGTGGTATCTTTGACCAAAGATGCAAAGTGCTCTTCAGTAAAAATTACTCTAAAAGATCCTCATGCTCAAGATGACCATTATGACCATCATGGTAAAAATAAGAAAAAAGATGACGACGATCATAACCATCACGATTCGAAGAAAAGTGATGAAAAACACCATGGCCACGAGAAAGAGAAAGATGACCATCATGGCCACGAGAAAGAGAAAGATGACCATCATAGCCACGACCATGAAGAAGAACACGCTGATGTATTAGTTAACTACGTTTTTTCCTGTAAAAAGGTAGGAGAATTAAGCAAGGTTGATATTAAATTATTTAAAGAATTCAAAAGTTTAAAAAAAATAAATGCAAGCTTTGTTTCTTCGAAGAGACAAGGATTTAAGTCCTTATCTCCTAGCAGTAGTTCAATTGACTTAAACAAATAGTACTATAAATTGGGGTTTTTATCACGCCTATAGAAACCTAGTAAATTACCCTTTCGAAGCTTAGCCTACCGCTACTTAAGTCATCAAACTGCTCTTGATCCCATGAAATAACGACTTCCTCGGCGCCTTCGCTTAGATTATCAAGCATCTGCCGACATATTTCATAGGAAAAATCCATGTAAGCTCCAGCATGAGACCGTTCTCGAAGAACATTCATACTTCCATGTGCCATGCCATTGTAAGTTCTATCTGCGGTAAAACAGGTGATAGAGCCTTGATAAGTCTTACCGTTGGAAGCGAGCGCAGAAAAATTCACCCAGGTATACTTAGTGTTCTCTTTAGTTATACTTGCCTGATCCACAGTTAATTGCGTCTCCTTAGAAAAGGCACTTGTGGTACTCGCCAAAATCAACAATGATACGAAAAAACGGCTTGCTATCTTCGATGAATTTAATGCCTTTACTAGACGCATGAATCCTCCTAAAATATACTGAAATTAATATTGTCTAGACTATATAGATGGATTTATGATTTACAACCCTGAAAATGGGTATGGCAATCAATTGGCATGTGAGTCGATAAGTTGTGGGGAAGGAATAAGCTAAACGCTTTTCCCTCCCTACGGAGCCAATCTGTGCCGATTTCCAGCAGGCTCTTCAAGTCAGGATGCACAGATAAGCAAAATCATCTAGAAAAATCGACAATTTCTTGAGCGGCACCCCAGAAAAGGTTCTTTTTTCTTGATAACTTATTAATTAATTGATGTGTGTTTTCGCTCTGGCTTTTTTCTGGAGAAAGCCAATCCTTAATAGGCTTTTGAAAAGCATTTTCTAACTTTGTAATGGTAGCATGAATGACTCCAGCTCCATCTGTGGTAGCCAAATACCCCCTCTAGGAAGTTCTCATAAAGTTTAAGTCTAGTTGCAAAGCCAATATATGCTAAAAAGGTAGGAATTTAGGTGTCAATCTTCTTATTCATTGTGAAAGATTGCTTAGAAACTCATGATCATTGCTGTCATCGGTCACAGGCCACCAAGGGTCGTTGAGTGGTATGGGCGAGGTCAATGTTTCAAGAAACGAAACAAGTGAGTTCTGTTCTCGGCCTGTTAAATTCAATGGCAAAATATCAAAGTGAGGCCGACTTGGATGTTGCTTTCGGTTATAATATGGTGGTTTTGGGTTGTTATAGTGCTTAACAACATCTATTAAAGTCATGAACTGTCCTGAGTGCATATAAGGACCAGTTTTAGCTACATTTCTGAGGCTTGGAGTCTTGAAGGCTCCCACCAATTCTTGTCCATCTGTTTTAAGAAAATTCATTTCTAAGCAATCTTTTTTGGGGATTGAACTGAAGCGAGACAAACATGAAAACTCATCTTTAGCAAGTTTTTTTGCGCCTAAATAACGCCCTAAATCTACCTTCTCTTTGTCGAATTCAGGAACCCCTACATTGTGGAATTCGAAATTACTTAGTAGCGGTCCATTGTGACAGCTAATACAGTTTCCCTTGCCCACAAATATTTTAAGCCCCTCAATTTGTCTATCATTGTAAACTTTACGAGCAAGATCGTCCTCGCTTGCCCCAAGGTGAGTGACAAATTTATCAAATTTCGAAGGCAGTAAACGAAGCTTATATTGGTAGGCCATCAAAGCTTTGCCAACATTTACAAAAACCTGGTCAATATCAACTTGACCTACTTCAATATTGCTTGGGTCAAGCTTAACACCAAATATTTTTTGGTACTGATCCTTGTAACTCGCAGCGATAAACTTAGCAACTTCCCTTCGGCTTATTCCATGCTCCTTAGGATCTTCAAGGGGCCCCATAGCCTGCGCCCACATACTATCTCTTCTTCCATCCCAAAATTGCCAAGGGCTATATGCTGCAACGAGAACAGAAGGTGTATTTCTACGGGTTTTTTCAAGGCCGATGGCCCGTGGACGCCCATCTGTAAAATATTTATTGGGCTTATGACAAGACGAGCAAGCCACAGCCCCATTCGCGCTAAGGTTTGTATCAAAAAATAAAGCCTTCCCAAGATTTGCTGCCTCGGGGTGTGTAGTATATTCATTGCCCGCGAAATTTGTGGGCTCAAGATGGTCTATTGCCAACGCCCTGAGAAAAATACGGTCTTTATGCGTAAACTCTGATAAATCATTTGACTTGGCATCATTAGAGCTTACAAACAAATGAACGCAATAGACTGCTATTAAAGTAATTCTATAAGACCACATTGAACCTAATACTGTCCTTTTTTGTTTCAAATAGCATAACCCACCAACCTCGCATCTGAAACTTGATCCCCTCAATCAGATAAATTCCTGGTGCCAATTGCTTAGTGATATGAGGCTGTGTCGGTAATCCATGTACATGTCCGGGCATATGTCCAGCAACCTTAAAGGTATCATTGACTGGCTCACCCGAAAGATCCGAAACAGCAAGAACCCAGCTGTGAATCTGATTCAAGGGAATCTCATACCCCCAGCGTTCATCACGAAAAACTTCAATATGCCCAATTAGTTTTCTGTGTCGGGATATCTTTACTGAGCTGAGGTCGAGATTTTCAGGAGCATCCTGACTTCTTAAAATGGTAACGAGTTCTATATTTCCTCTTCGCTCCAAGGTGGAAATTAAACCTTGACGTGCAATTTCTTTTGGATCAAGGCTAACATACTTGGGATTGTGAGAAATAAAAGCTTCCCCATTTTTTGCAAGCTTCATAGGAGCGACTTGCTTAGCCCACTGGGACCAATTGGTCATAAAACCCTTTTTAAAGAACCTAATAGAATTTGACTTGGATTCAATGCCAAGATTTCGCAACTTAGCTCCTTCTTTTTGAAGAAGTCTCATTTTAGCAGCTTCTTGTTCGATGTTCGCCAAAATTTTTGCTAGTTCAATAGAGTCTTTAGATCTCACTTTTTTCTTGTGACTCTGAGCAATTGATTTTCGTAATTTATTTGCTTCAAGAATCTTCTGTCTCGCCACATTCGATTGCTCTGTAGATGTCTCTAGCCACTTTTTCCCAGCACTGAAATGATGATTTTTAGAACTGAAACAACCGACCACAAGGGTTTGAGTGAACATAAAAGCTATAGCGGATGGTAAGCGAATTTGCATGCTATTCCTAACTAGCGTTTTTTTATGGCATTCCAATCGGGCTTGACTACAAACAAGCCGGCACCAATATCACTCAAAACAATGTTCCCACTTTCAAACCAAATATAGCTGCTCCAAGTCCCTGAAAACTGGGCTGAATTTGAACCAGGAATTGTATCAAAATAGGCAAGTTCTGCCATATTACCTGACTTGATTTGATCTGTACTTATAATCCTTAAGCCAGCACGATAATTCGTCTCAAAAACATAATTATCTTTTGTATAAAGATTATGGTCAATAGCTGCAGTTGGCCCAACATAATTTCCAAGTTGACGGGGTCTTTCTAAGTCAGAAATGTCCCAAATATAGGAGGTTGTGTTTACTCCACGATTTTTCTCATCAAGTTCATCGTTCAATATGAGGATAGAATGTTCATCACTCAAAAGCCATCCCTGGTGGGTGTAAGCAGACCCGGTGTATTCGGTGCGAGAGATTTGATAGGGATTCGCTTTATCTGTCACATCGACAATGGTAAGGCTGTCTTCGTTGTATCCCATGCATATTTCTTTTCCTATATAATTCGAATCAGGTCCCTTATATATCACACATTGGGTATCATGAGTGTAGCCATCAGAGGAAAAGCAGCCTGCATAAATAGGTTTAGCTGGATCTGAGATATCGACCATATATAGTCCACCACTGCACTTCTCGCTTCCTACAACATAAGCAAAGCCTGTGTCTTCATTGATAGCTATGTTATGAGCACTACCGAAGCTACTTAAACTTGTGGTATCAGATAGAATACTTCCTGGTGGCATGTCTCGCAATTGATTTAAATCATAAACCTGTAGTCCGTGTCGATGGTTACCAAACGCATCAGCCACGATAAAAGCATAGTCCGCATAAACTTTGATGTCACGCCAAATATCCCTTCCACCATTTCTTGAAGGGAGAAATCCAATGGTTACAGGTAGTGTGGGATTAGAGATATCGACAAAAGATGTTCCATTAGTGAGACCGACAATAGCAATTTCATGACCTGTCACGGGATCAACCCATCCCCAAATATCGTTAAGGTTGGCTCTAGTTCCTCCTCCCAAATTTGCTTTGGGAACAAAAGCCCTTAGGTTCACATTCTTACATAGGTAACCTCTAGCGCGGCCATCAGTGCAATCATCAGAGTTTAATAAATTGGGATTTTTTCTAATGTATGCCGAAGCAGACTCTCCTTCATTAGAATCATCAAAAACAAAGTAGTCATCAAACATTGCACTATGACCAAATACTGTAGCTGATGAAATTACTGTTAGAGCAGCAAGAATTCTATTTAGAACCAACATAAATTCCCCTTATTTTGCTAGATTAAAATTTAAAAATACCATGATGATTTTCAATTTCTATTCATGCTCTTGTGCAGGGGTAATGTCACCTAAGAGCATATCATAAGGTGCTTGATTTCGATCACTGATGAGCTGATATTCCCACTCCATAGTAGCATCAATATTGGTCACAAGAGTCTAAATAGGTGGGAGTGGATGCTCATACCCTGCAAATTTGTCATAGCGATTCGCGTTCCTATTCCGAAAAGAGATAAAATAATCCTATTGTGGAAATAATTGCACCTTGTAAATGGGTCCATGGTAGAGTAGAAGTATTAAAATATTTTATTTTACCGCTATATTCACCAATCCATCTTAATAAAAATCCACATACAAGGATACTTATAAAAGATCCGAGTGAAAACCATAGTATGGCTTGCATACCGAGATTAGTATTGCCAGTTCCAAGTGAAGTTATAAAAACTGCAACCACTGAAGGGCAAGGAACTAAACCGATGCTAGCACCGAGCAAAAAGGGAAGTTTCAGATTTATCTTTCTTGCAACCTTTGTTCGAATATTAGCATGTTTTTTGCAAGAGTTGTGGCTATTCTTTTTAGGTCGAAATAATAGATACATTCCAATTAAAATCAGCGTAATTGCACTCACCTTTTTTATTCTTTCTGAAACTGCATCATCCATCACGTTGCCAAATATTAGATGACCACTAGTATGGGTAAAAGCTGCAATGGTAAATATGACGAGACCATGTGAGAAAACGGTTGATAGTGCCAAAATCAATGAGTGCTGCCAATGATTTTTTTTATCGAGCATAAATACTGCCATTGCGCTTGTTCCATGACTAGGCTCTAAGCTATGCATAAGCCCCAGTAAGAATGCTGTTTTTGTTTCCCATCCATACATATTATTTAGCTACTAAATATAATCTTGTAATTGGATTAACTCAATAAAGCTGTTGAGACCAATAATCAGTCATAATTTATGATATATCATATCATAAATTATGACTGATTTGACACTACTTTTTTTCAGGTTTGGTAAATACTGCTTTAATTCGAGCCATCCTTTTTTCAAGCTCATTTTTCAAGAGCACTTCTTGCAAAAGGCTTAACTAGCCTCGGCACCAAAATCAATGCTAGGAGAGGAGTTGCGCACATATGGGAAGATGCTCCCACAATTGGAACTGGAACAGGGAGAAGTGTTACTGCAAAGCAAAGGGCGAAAGCTAATGTGAGAAAAGGTTTTTTATCTTCTCGCTTCATAGGGCTTTTAAAGCCCTTATATTTTATGTAACTATCAAGAACAAAGGGAAATACTAGTGAAAAAGTTACAACGGCGATTTTACAGGTATGATTCCTTAAGAAAGATGCATTGACTCTCGCTTTATTGATAAGTTATTATCATTAACAGGTTATTGATAGCTGAGTACTTGAATTCAATAAGAAAATGCAAAAATAATCTTGCCGTCCAGAATTCAAAACAAATTTGTGCTTGAAAAAAATATTTTCATCAAAATTCCCCTTCCTAAGATGTGTTTAAGAGCTAATAAGAGAAAAATCTTAAGTT
>JBGCDR010000446.1:0-3214 GCA_045105515.1 Oligoflexales bacterium | reverse complement strand
GATTTCACTTGTCTTTCCGGTAACATGAAAATAAACATATCAAGCCCTCCCAGAATTACGTTTGGGATCAGCTTATCAATATTTACATAATAATCATATAAAATAATAATATTAGCCGGTTAAAAAATTAGACAACTCTAGTCACTTAATGCTGCGGTGCCTGACTATAACATGCTCCTTAAGTCTATTATCCAGCTCCATAGGCCAAAGATCAAAGCTCTTGCCTGCAAGTATGATGTCGAAGGGGTCTTTAGAAGGTTTAAGAAAGCAAAACTTGAGTCAGTATCCTTGATAGCCGATAAATACTTTGTTGCCGAAACTAGCTTGGAAAAAGACTACCACTATCAAGCCAATCAAATACGCCGCAAGGTTATCATGCCCGATCTGTCGTATATCAAGCAGCAAAAAGTGATTTTAAGGCGTGAGAATACGGCAAAAGAAGGTCGCTTGCAATTGCCAGCTAGAACAGTCCTCAGTGATTGTGCTGACCTTGCAAACAGGCTGATAAATATAGGTGCGCCGCTACCTAAAGATATGTTCCTAAACACTTGTTCCTAAGTTTAAGCCCAAAGGGTGGCTGCTGCCTCCCTTTCATTCACACTATTTTTCATACGCCTAGAGGATGAACCATCATGAAATACCTAGTGATTATATTCTTACTTCTTTCTTGTGGACCTGAAGAAAAGCAGAAGAATCAAATAGCAATTGAACCACCTGTTTCAAAAGAACCAAAAAGAATAGAGTATTATCCTTCAACATACCTAAACCTTTATAAGCCATTTAAGATCTACGAAGAAGAAAAACCGCTTATTGATGATTTGATGAAATATTTAGAAGCCTCTTATGAGTCAAAGGATAAAGGCGTATATCATGGTCATATACCCGAGAGCTTTGTTAATCAAAAGTTTGATATTACCTGGGTAGATAAAACAGGCGGTGAGTTAGACGTAAAATTTAAGCTGATGCGTGTCTTTGACCGGATCAATGCGAGGTGTCCAGGCGTAACCGATACCATGCTTCCCTTAGAAGTACATGTTGTTAAAGCTGATAAAGGAGTCTGGACTAAAAATATGGCTATCTATTCGTCAAATTCTGAAATCAAATATGGATCATATCAAGGTAAAGATGACGTAATTCTAACCCTAGGTGGTATCAAGCCAGTGATAACTATTAAGGGAGATCATTATACAGAGGATCTAAGCTATTTTGGGCAGGGTAATCAAACCAGTCTGGAGGAAAAAGGATATTATGATTGGGATGTTCCTGTTGGTAAAGAAAGACCACGTTGGGGAATAGATAATGTCTTTGCTCATGAAGTGGGCCATCATTTCATTAGTTCATGGATTGTCAAAAATGGGTATCACGATCTGCAAAGTAAATTTTTTGGCGAATATATAGCGGATTTTTTTAGAGGAGTATGCTATGGAAATATTGAAGAGTCACCAAGGATTCAGGTATGGAGATCAGAATATTTACTTTGGCACAAAGCGGAGTGCCGCACTTTAGGGCTTTTTTGTGATGAAATAGATCATTATCCATATAAATACCATGGGCCTAGAGAAGTCGTCCGCCACTATATGCACCCCCATTACAACCCTAACCTAGATGAATTTATAGGTAATGAAAAATTTTTAAAAAGGTTTGATAGTGCCGAAACTTGGAAAGCTGTCCAAGCAACTCTAGCTAGCATGACAGGTGATAAAGCAGGGTGCTTCCCTTATGAGAAAAATCCGAATGAGGAATGTATGTGGCAGATAGTGCAAGATGGCCAAAGTAACCAGGAGGAAAACAAACCTCTTATATGGACTAAGAGAGAGTTCTTGCAGAAATTTTGTGACCATTATCCTTGCGGCCATGCTGAGAAGTTCTTCCAAGAGCAGTACCAGACTTATAGTGAAAATTTTCTTGAGTGGTAGTGTTACTATGCATTCATTGTAAATCTTATTTAAACAGTTGATTATCTAGGATTTCAGTAGGAGCTGTCATAGGCGCACACATCAATGGTGTTGGAAGCAGCTAGAAATTACCAAGCAACTTTTCTATCGCTTCTTAGGGATTAGTCGCTGGTCAAAGAAAGTCAAAAAGCTAATAGAAGCGCACCCAGCTCCCCTATCACAAACTGTTCTCTTCAAACTAGCAGATCAGAAGTGGAAGGACGCGAGGCAGCTTTTCAATAAGCTCGAAAGGGTCATTGCTCACCTTGCAAAGCGTAAAAGAAAGACTATAGAAAAGCTGAAAAATGCTGCTGACAAGGTGGGCGCTTATCTAAAAACTTTGAAGGAAAACCCATTACAAAAAAAGTATAATATAAGATCATTTATCAAGCTCTAGGAAAAGTTAACCAGATAACAACTACGAACCTTGAGCGATCGCTTCGATTTATACAGGCTAGTCCAGGGTTTCAATACATCATATATCCGAAAAGAGTTTAACAAATAAGGGTGGCAGTCAAAAGCTTCAAACCGAGAATCCCGATTTCTTATAACTAGGTTTGGCCAGAAAAGTAAACCTACGCTTCGGATGATTCAATGCAATATTAGATGGTTATAATGTATTTTTTTGTAACGGCGGAAACCTAGTTATAAGAAATCGGGATTCTCGGTTCAAAGCACGCTTTTTACCTTTACTAAGTGGTTGAAATTATGAGATTATGTAAAATTCCTTTATGTAGAAAGTACAAATGGTTACCCGATATGTAGTGTAACAATTTGATATTACGAGATAATGCCAAATGTCATTTTGACCGCCAATGCATTAGCTTTGACTCATCATTCCAAACAATGGCCGCTAGAAACAGAAGAAAGATTATTAACCCACCCCAATGATATGGGTTGCCTTCCATTAACTTTTGGAAAGTATATGCTCCAGGGATCATTGTTTTTCTTCCCGAACTACCACAGTAGCTTGATAAAGTCTCACCAAGTTTCCATTGAGCTTTGTATTTATCCACATTCATGGTTCTGGCTAGTAGCCACTATAAGTTGTATTGTTATTTTAGCATGAGAAAAGTGCCTAAAATTAGGAGAAGGATCTTTTTATTGAGTCTAGGTATTCTTTTTGTTTCGCAGACAAGTGTAACTACCAATCCTACCATTGTTGAAAAATCATCCCGTAAATTATTATATTTTTCCTAAGCCAAAATTAGTTTAGGAGTTGCTAATGCCCTGTCCGAGAAAAAATCACTGTTCAGAGGAAACCATTGAAAACCTGCAAA
>JBGCDR010000445.1:0-6633 GCA_045105515.1 Oligoflexales bacterium | reverse complement strand
TTTTTAATAAAAGTGAGCCATTTTTTTTAAGTTTTTTCTTCCTATATTTTTTTTATCTAGTCACTTTTGGTACTGCGGCTTAGAATTTTTCTGACCTATTTAATGAAAAATTGGAAAAAATCTTATTTGAATCAGCCCTGGCCCCAAGGTGGGGTTGCGGGAGCTATGGTGGATTTTCAATCCGGTCTGAGTGAAGAGATAAAAAATCTTGGTTATTATGAATATGACAGTATTGTTGAACAAGCTTTTGTCAAAGGAAACCTTGAGTCTCTCATCGTTCTAAAACGATGGACCACCAGCGCCCAGACTAATGCAAGTCTTGCCAAGAACGGAGCAGATGATCTTTTTAGTCGTCATGAGTTCCTCAATGGTCAACTATGGCATAAAATTGCTCAAGGTGATGAGACCGTTGCAGACCTCGTTGCGATTGCGGAAGGAAAATTGGCAATTGGCAAATTTGCTGCAACTAAATAGAATTTCAAGGATCAGAAAAATCAGATATAATACCTGCCATCTCTTCTAAAAAATAAACTGGATTATTGCTTTGGAAAAAATCGGAAACAGGAAATTGCAAACAACCTAAATTCTTTTATATGCACCGTTTACCATCACTTCATTTTATGAAGTAGGTTCATCATCAGACGAATTTACTTGACAAGGACCTTAGTCGCTTTTTGTATTTATTTAGATGATCTTTTTAATAATGGTAAGCTTTAAAAGCTAAAATATTTTGGTCACTGATCTAAGGTCTAGAGTGTGCCTTCATAACCTTGTCTATTGTCTGCTTTAATATATCGTTTTTCATCGGCTTTACCATCCAACCCTTTACACCGATCATTTTAGCTTTATTCCTCAGTTCAGAGGTGCACTCTTCAGTAGTGAGCATGATGATTGGTATATCATACCTAGATGTGATTATATCAGCCATAACTAATCCGCTCATATCTGGCATATGGAAATCTGATATGATCAAATTGAATTTTTCTCTATCAAGAATTTTGATACCTTCAGCACCACACTCTGCAGTATGAACTTCAAGACCGAAACTTTGAATTGCTAACGATAGTCCCTGGCGAATCACTTTTGAGTCATCTACTAATAGTATTTTAGACATTTATAATTCCTGCTTATAATAATTATGAATTCACTATTTAACTTATTGTACCGTCTATTTCTATTGATGGATCTAAATGTGATTATTGAGAGTTAATTATCATCAACCCGACTCCGTGGCTTCTTGTTACTAACCAAAAAGTGAATTGTAGACACCCGTTTAATCATAGAATTCATCCTAGCCGAAAGAAAGAGTTCAAACGAAAACTACAAGAAAGAATTTGGAAGTCTGAAGGAAAACCGAAGAAACAGCGGTTGCATTTGGCAAAACATCGGGGGATATAGCTTCAGATGGATGCGAGGCAGGTTGTTCTTAATATTTGCACCGGATTTGGCTATCTAGCAGATGATTATTTAGAAATTGGTCCGGATGGTCATCTATATTATTTGGAGTGTGGCGGAAGCAATCAAGTAAATCAATATCAGCTGAGAAAAATTGATCTAAGTACCCAAATAATATCTACTATAGCGGGAAAATTTGATCCAGAATTGACGAAAGATAATAAACCAAGGCCTCTTGATACAGATAATCGCAGTGCGAAAGATGTTATTTTGACGGGTGATGGTTGCCAACCCTCTCTAAAATTCTTTCTTTGGGGATTCCTCGTTCTCTCTGTTACTACCGCTGCTCATGCTGAGGGCTTTGGCAGAAGACTCCAAATTAGGGACGGTAGTTTCTACCACTAAGATGGCTCCCTTGCGGATTAATTCTATTTGCTCGGCACGCTTTGCGGTAAGGGGTATACGCTTAGTTCCACTGATAAGCTCATCCCTGTCCGTAAGAAATTCGATGCTTCCATACCTGAAGACTGTATCTCTTCCAAGGGTGATTTCTGCGGTGGATTTCACCTCTATCTTAGATAACATCTCCCATTTTCTGTGTTAAAAGAGCTTGAGTTTGTATCCAAGTAGCTGAATTAGTTGGAAGTACCCCCTTGATTCACAGTTATTATACTAGGCCATAGAGATTGCATGACAGAGTCAAACTGGCCTTATGTCAAAAATAGTGTCATCTGTGAAATGGT
Organism: Oligoflexales bacterium; assembly: GCA_045105515.1. Classification (GTDB taxonomy): domain Bacteria; phylum Bdellovibrionota_B; class Oligoflexia; order Oligoflexales; family Bog-1112; genus JABSRF01. Next base: position 4,495 of record JBGCDR010000445.1, on the reverse strand, counting down.
CTCTGAAAATTAATTCAGGATTAAGGAACCTCGTTATTTATGGCGTGTGCCGATCTCTTACGCAGTCATAAAATGATTTCATGATTTTTTCGCCGTTAGGGACTTTACCTCGACTTGGCTTTCAATGCGAGCTTGAATGACCGACGCTTTTTCACAGGATAATTCAGCTACTTTGTACTTCTTTACTGGAGGTTCTCCGAAGTCGCACTCACATCCAAAACTTGCATGGTTAAGAGAAAATAATGTGAGTAAACTTAATAGGACTTTTATTTTATGTATAAAATAATTTCTCGAATATGCGTTTAAAATCTATGATCTTTATGTTCATCGTTGAAAATTCTGTCAAAAATTCTATAGCTATGTCCTTACAATCTATGCACTAAAGCTTCGTTAATACTTATAGCAATGTAAAAAATTCGGCAAAACAAAAAAGAATATTTCTTATGGTGATAGAGCATGGGCAGATGTAAGGCAAGCTTAACATGCTCTAGTAAGATAAATAAGTTATTCCCCTCGGGAATTAACTTCAATGCGATTATCAAGGACTTTCAGCCAAGGTTTAACAAAAATTCTTACGTTTCTGCCAATTTTATTTTGGCTAAAATGTTTTTGCTGAAAGACTTTCCATTCTATTTCTTGAAAAATATCTTGCTTTGTTTTTAATTTAATTTCAGATAAGGTACGACTAGCTACAGCAGAATAAATAGCTTCAGACCAATTGTCAAAGTGCCCGATAAAATACAATAGGCTCGTTTTTTCAGCAATGCGATAAGCTATTTTGCCCATAAGATCGGGGTTATATTGATGGGCTTTACGTGAGTAATCTAGTGCGGCCCAAACAGCAGACCGAGCTAGCAACCTTGCTTTAATAAATGCTTCAGACCGAGCTACAAACCTCGCACTCTTTGAAGATTCAGGCAAAACGACAGATTCAGTTGCCTCTTCGCTAGATTCCCAAGCACTATTCAATGCAGAAGATGTTGCCGCGTTGCAGGCTGAAAAATTGGCAGGGTCCTGAGGGTGGAAAGTATCCCAAGCAGCAGACTTTGCCGAATCCCAAGCAGTGTCTAATACTAAAAATGTAGATAGGAGCATTGAGTAAAAATGAACTTGCTGAAGCTGAAATTTTTCTCCATGTTCGTTGGTTTGCAACCTCAAAATACTATTCCATTTTTCCTCTTCAAATTCCTTAATTCTACCTTCCATAAGTTCCATCAGGAGGTTAAGATAATTTGGCTCTCTGTTCTCTATAGCAGCAGTAATTGCTTCATCATCCCACTCTCTCAGAAGATCTGGGTTTTTATATAAACGATACTTTGCTGTTAATTCCGGATTTAGAAATGATTGGATATTTGCGAAATCTTTTGCCTCTAAATTTTCTAATGGTTTTTGTAAAATTTCATTACCATTTTTTATCTCCACCATGTTTAGTTTTCGGAAGATTTGCAGTGATTTTCTAGGTAATCCCCCTCCAATAAGAGCGACCTTGACATTCATCAAATCACCTGGCGTTGCAATATAACTTAGAACGTTTGCTAGGATCCCATAATCTGATTCCCAAAACTCTTTGGATCTTAGAATACTATTTTTTTTACCATCAGGAAAAATCTTAGCCTTTTTATTTTTTTGCTCAAAAGAAATATCTGATTGACGTTTACGTCCCTGAATGCCACCTTTACTAGCACGAGATTTATCTGAAATTCCGACTAAGACTAATAAGAGAAGCCCTAACAGATATATGATGCCTTTATTCATATTTCACCTACAGTATCCAAAATTAAACTTACCGCCTCTTGTAGCAGACTAAGCCAAAGGATGCAAGAAAACTAAGGAAGTCAAAAAACAAAGGAAATGATCCATATAATCATAGAGATACAATTGCTTTGCGAGTCTAATCACTGGATTTAGAGTGATTTAGTTGTAGTTCCACTTGGAGGGTCTCATTTTTTGTGGGCCAATTATAGAGTTTGACTTCAATATCGACTTCATGAAAACAGCTTTTTAATACCGAACCAATACAAAGGTTATTTATCTTAACAAGCCTATATTAATGGAAATTATATATTTTTTTTCATTTTTTTCCACCAACCTCCGAAGAATCCGTTTGTTTGCTCCGTTCCTTAGAGGTGTATTGTGTTTATTCGACTCATTTATTCGTTATTAGTTTTTCTTTTATTTTCATCTCCGATATTTGCCAGGACCACTGTCCAGTACATCGTTACCACCCAGGAAGAACGTAAATCAACTCGCTTCACTTTGACAGAATGGTTACGTATCAAAGAAAGAATGAAGATGATGGATGTTTATTTAGCTATGTTTTCTAGCCCAGAAAAGGAAAAATTTAGACCTGAATTAAGCCTATTTTATGGAAGAAAACAGTCTGTTTCGAGTTTAGGAGATCTAAACAATTTCGAGCCAAATTCAGAAATCGACCTAACCGCATTACAAAAAAGCGGTGAATTTGGTAGGGCTCAGTTATGGCTTTCAAACATTATCAACCAAGCTTTTGGGGTCAGAACTTTAAATATTGATCTTGGTTTTGAAACTTACCTTGAAAAACAATCTGTTAGCCTATATTCGTTAAATTTGAGTAATAACAACAACACTATAGCACTCGACCCAAGCAGCGCTCTTGAGTACAACTATCATCACAGATATAATACTGCAAACCTAAGAATTTTTGGGAAAACTATTCAAGATTCATCAATGATTATTAAATATGGAGAGTACCAAAACGACAGTACTATTCCAGCAGCTTATCTTGAACAGGAAAGCAACAAAACCTATAAGGGCAATGTCTTTGGCTTTGACATGAACCTATACATGCTTTCATGGCTTGGCATGGAGGGAAGCTACCTTCAGTGGGGACAAGATCAAAGCTCAAATTTGACAGCTAAAGGCGAGCATTTCGATTATGGACTATATATAGAGATCAGCTTGTTTAGGTTTATTGGAGGTGCATTTACAGACAAGTGGATTTACCAAGATAAAAATCGTGGTATTAAACAAGAGGAAACAAGTGTCGGAACTTTTGGTGGGTTAAAAATTCATTTTTAGAATAATTATTTATTGATGGTGGTAAACACTAAGTTCTTTAATTAACTCACCGGTGTTTGCCTTTACTATTCTAATAAGTAAAGTCCCACCTCTGTTTTCATCACCTTGGGCTGCACCAGGATTTGATAGTTTGATCCCATTTGGGATACTAATCACTTCAACTGGGAATGATAATTCAAAAGCCGTTAACTCCGGCAAACCATTGTCGCCTTCTAAGTTATATTTCTCACAACTAGCATCCCAGACTGCAGGTAAGCTGGATGCTTTAAAGATACGATTATTCAGCTTAATGACAGCTTCTTGAGAGTATTCAGTATTTAGAGCAAGAATGCAAAAGTCTTCATCGGTATCAATTCCAATATCATCAGATGATATCCTAGGATTTAATAGATCAATTCCATTTCGATCAGCCTCAATATCATATTCATGAACATGTTCGATTAAGCAATCACCACCTTTTTTACCTTTGCCTCCAGAAGCTTCTTCCTCGCAGCTATATGCATCAACATCAAAGTGTCCTCCGTTAATGCCACCTTCAACATCCATAAGCAAGCTTGCAAGTGGTATCACTTCAACTACTTCTTCAGAAGTTTCAAGTTCGGTTTCCGGCATGTTCTGACTAATTGGATTTGATTCATTTGCATTACCTGAATCTTGTCCTTCAGCTGGGTTATTTCCTGCCATATCGGGTGATTTTTTTTCTGTGCTGTCGAAAGTCAGAGTGCCAGTCTGTTCATTTGCCAATGTTACAGAGACATTTACCTTCCATTCAGAGCACTCTTGCGAGGATGTAAATGAAATACTTAAATTCGTACCATTTGGGTACCCTAAATCATTCAATGTACATTTTCCAGCATCATTGCTGACGGACCAAGAGATGTCCTTTATTTCACCATCAACAAAGTCATTAACTCCTAGCTTGCAGGCATGACGGTCGACTTCGGTGGACAAACAAGCAAGGAAAAATTTATCTGAGCTAATTGGTTCCTGGGGTTCTTGAAAACCATTTCCAATATCTGTAGACTCAATTTTTTGCTGATCCTCGTTGGTATCAATGATTGGAGCCTCAGCCCGCGAAGGCTTCGAAATAGAGGAAAAGTTCTGTTCAGAACAAGCTACAATGAAGAAAAATAAAAAATTTGCCAGCACCAATAATAATTTCATTACTTTGCCCCCTCAGTATTAAAACATCGGAAACAATGGGTATTCTCTTGAAGAATCACCCTTATAATACTGAAAATATTATATTAAATAATATGAATTATATAGATAATTTCTAAGGAATAATTCTAATTAGCTATTTAGTGTCTGGTCGGAAACTAAATTCTTGCCTTTGCAACTCAGTTTTTTTTATCGCGGTTGAAATTAATTTTAAAAACTCTTCTTATTTTCCAGTGATAAGTGAAAAATACCATATTTTCGGCAATTAAATATCTTC
>JBGCDR010000444.1:0-2830 GCA_045105515.1 Oligoflexales bacterium | reverse complement strand
TTATGGAAGAGCAATCACAAAAACGGAGGAAAAGTTTCATGACAACCTAAAAATAATCGGGCAATACTTAATTTAAAAACCCTTAAAATTACAACGATAAATCCCGCCAATCAGTTATTGAAATTCCTATACATTAAAAGAAGATTGTTTGCGTGGACTGATACTGTGGATTGCTTTTGCAAAAAGCTCTTTTCCTGTTCCACTTTCTCCTCGTAATAAGACAGAGGAATCTGTCCTCGCTACCCGCTTGACCACTTCAAAAAGATCTTTCATCTTTCGAGAGGATGTGATGATACCACAAAAATTGACCTGCTCAGCCTTAGCTTCCGTCATCGTCTTTCCTGATTGGTAGACCTAATTCTTGCCACTTAAGCATACCACCCTCAACATTGAATACATTCAAATAACCACGTTGATAGAATTTTTTGGCTGCTGCATCAGATCTAGATCCAGATCGACAAATAAAATAAAGCGGCGTTGTTGTTTCGGCCTCGAAACCTAAACTTTGTAAAATTTCTTCAACATTTAAGGAGCTTAGAGGAAAATGCTTAGCGTACGGTGCCGCTTCGGATTTGAACTCAGCATCTTCTCGTACATCAAGAAGCACCACATTGCCTGAATCTTCCTGCAATTTATGGACAGCTTCAACGTCAATTTTTCGAATATGCACATTATCTCCTTCACAAAAAAACTTGTTGACCTAAAATTACCAAACCCATTATCAGGGTGAAGTAGCCAAATACTGGTTTTAACTCAGCGCCTGAGAATTTTGATGCTAACTTTCCGCCTATAATAATACCAAGCAGAGATAAAGCAGATAGAAAAATTACCAAGTTCCAATTGATGACCGTGTTACCAAGGCTTGTGAAAAATCCGAAAAAAGAGCTGATTCCAATTATGAATAAAGAAGATCCCACTGCTTTTTTCATTGATAATTTTGCTAGAAGATTTAAAGCTGGAACAATGAGGAAGCCACCTCCCGCTCCCACAAATCCAGTCACACTACCAACAAAAAAACCATAAACAGTAATATACCCTGCGTTGGGTGTTCCTTCAGCCCATTCTCTTTGTTCGACTCGTTTTTTAATCATGGCATGTGAAGCTAGAAGCATAACAATTGCAAATACAATAAGAATGATTTGATCTTTAGCAACTATTGTATCAAACATTTTGATTTTTAAGGGAATAGCTGGCAAAAGAAATCTGCGAACCACAAATATCCCCAGGAAAGAGGGGATCGCAAATAATATGGCTGTTAAATATGCAATATTTTTTTGGCGACCATATTTTATTGCTCCTAATGAAGCCGCTATTCCAACCAGAAAAAGAGAATAACTGGTGGATGTTTCGGCGCTGATTCTGAATAAATATACTAAAATAGGAACAGTCAGGATTGAACCTCCGCCACCGAGAATGCCTAAAATAGCTCCCGCGAAAACGACCAAAATTGAACCAATAACTTCCATATTCACCTCCTAGAAATGCTCACATCCAAAAAGAATGCCAAACTTAAGCCACTAATTTTTAGAGTGATTTATTTGCTTATTCACTCAGATGGTTCATTATGGTGTTACTATTGGTAAAACATTTTGAAACATCTTGGTGGATCACCAAATGAAGATAGCATTTAAGCTACTGTAAGAAGGTGATTTATTAAATTCAGGGATTTGGCACAAAAAATGTAATGTATGTATCGTAGTCCCGCTAAGCTATCTTTGGGAGGCAGCAAATGAACCCTTATCTGGCATCACTTCTCGGCGGCGTAGTCATCGGTCTCGCAACTTCGATCTTGCTTCTATTTAAAGGCCGAGTTTTTGGTATTTCAGGAATAATTGGTGGATTAGTAAAGCCTGTTAAAGGCGATATAGCCTGGAGAGCTGCCATTTTATCTGGCTTAATTGGTGGAGGGGTTGTTATGTACTTTTTGTACCCAAGTGCCTTTCCGCAAACAGATTCTAATTTTACCCGTTATGTTATTGCAGGTCTTCTTGTAGGTTTTGGAACCCAACTTGGAGGGGGATGCACCAGCGGCCATGGGGTCTGTGGAATTAGTCGTCTATCGCCTAGATCCTTATTAGCAACAGTAACGTTCATTCTATCAGGTGTTGTCACTGTGGCAATTTTAAATTGGATGGGAGTATAGAAATGCAGTATGTCATTGCCTTTGTTAGTGCCTTTTTATTTAGTGTTGGATTAGCATTTTCTGGAATGACCGATCCTAAAAAGGTCATTGGTTTTCTAGATATTTTTGGGGATTTCAATCCCCAATTGATACTTGTAATGGTGGGAGCTATTTTATTCCATAGCATTTCCTATTTTTTAATCAAGAAAAAGCCAAGTCCATTACTAACAGAGAAATTCCTCATACCAGGGAATAAAAATATAGACTGGAGGCTTATTCTAGGTTCCATGCTTTTTGGGATAGGTTGGGGAGTTGGAGGATTTTGCCCAGGCCCAGCAGTAGCTTCATTAGTGTCTTTTTCAGATGCAGTTATCACTTTTTCAATCTCAATGGTTCTAGGAATAGCAGCATATCACTACTTTTTTAAGCCTTATGTATTTGAGGTAAAGTCATGAATATACAGCATTTTATTGATGAAAAAACCTTTACATTAACATATGTCGTTTATGATGAACGAAGCAATGATGCGGTTGTTATCGATCCTGTGTTAGATTACGACCCACCAAGTGGTCAGGGCTGATTCAAATAAGATTTTTTCCAATTTTTCATTAAATAGGTCAGAAAAATTCTAAGCCGCAGTACCAAAAGTGACTAGATAAAAAAAATATAGGAAGAAAAAACTTAAAAAAAATGGCTCACTTTTATTAA
>JBGCDR010000443.1:0-6479 GCA_045105515.1 Oligoflexales bacterium | reverse complement strand
TTCACTTGTCTTTCCGGTAACATGAAAATAAACATATCAAGCCCTCCCAGAATTACGTTTGGGATCAGCTTATCAATATTTACATAATAATCATATAAAATAATAATATTAGCCGGTTAAAAAATTAGACAACTCTATTGATGGGGCATTGATATAAGTTCGTTGATAGCGGGTTTAAAAGATATTTTTGTAGGTAGGAAGGGGATAGAGAACCTACTAACTACCCCTTCACTTCTAATGCTGTGCTGGTAAGGGAGTAAATTATTTTAGATATTTTACTAGGACCTTCAAATCATTTTCCTTGTGATTATATCTACGATTTTCAAAGCCTTCTGGAGCTTTTATGATCTCATAGTTCAAGTATTCACCACCATTTTTGTCCGCTAAGCCTTTGGCAGCTTGTTTGATTTCTGAAAGATGACAATTATATTTACTAAACCATTGTCTATCTTCGACTTCAGGATTGCACTTTATTGTCAAATCCATTGTTTCTTTAACAAGTTTAACCGAAGTTTCTTCCTTAGTTCCTGCAAATGCCGTGAGAGAAAAAGCTGCAATCATAATTCCAATAATCTTGTTCATGTCCATATCTCCTTAAAAATAATTTTTGTTGTATATTAATACGTACCAAGCTTCAAAATTGTTACAAAGAAATAAACAATTATTTATTTTATCGATATTTCAAATAGTTATGCGCTATTTTATTCTAATGCTCATTTCTGGCATATTTGGACTGACCATACTTTAGCAAGCAAGAAAACCCCTTTATTGTTGAATGCTTATCTAGTTTTTGGCATTTATGGACCTTATGCCCTTCTTACCTGCATTTTTTCATACACCACCTGATATAATAGACAGCACTCAGAAACGAGCTAGGCCAAAGAATCCCAAGGATTATTTCGTGTTTTCTTAGGCTCCCATCTGATGAAATGATAATAGTTACACTTTTCCACATTTTTAAGGTCAATGAAGGAAATCACTAGACCTGACTTAGCTAAAGCTTCGTCTGGGTGGTGACGGGTGATAAAGATGGGGAGGAGTAACTTCCTTAAGTTAAATCCACCTGATCTGACTTCGCCTGGCTTCGTCAGGCTGGTGACATAAACGAACTATAGTACTTCAAACTTTTGCGTTTGATTGGCTGCTTTTTTTCTTAATTCTCTGTTTACGACTTCCATGTTTTTTATAAACTCGTTCGGCTTCTGCCTTAACATTTGGTCGAGCCCTCCACTTATATATCTTTTGTCTGGCCATGGCGTAGGCCTCTTTATGATCTACTATGGGGCAAGGGTAGTCCTGGCCAATATTAATACCCAGTTCCTTTTGTTTGGATGTTGGCATAGCTGCCGGATTACCTAAGTAGTCAATTGGAATTGAGTCTAGTATTGGCAATTGACTTTTCACGAATTCACCCTCAGGATCCTGGTCAAGTTGCTGCTTCGCGGGCGAATAAATACGAATTGCATTGATACCTGTTACTCCAGATTGCATTTGAAACTGACTATAATGAATACCTGGCTCAAAATCGATGAAGAGCTTGCCAAGGTATTCTGAGGGGCGTTGCCATGGTAGCCAGAGGTGATAAGAACAGAACGATACGAGTAAGGCTCGCATTCTGAAGTTTATCCAACCTGTTTGCTGCAGATATTTCATGCATGCATCAACTATTGGGTAACCTGTTTCCCCTTGAACCCAAGCTCTAAACTTTTCTTCGTTAAACCCTTCTCGAAGTTTGTCGAATCCTCTATTTAAATTTAGTTTTTCTAGAGAAGGCTCATCTTCTAATTTTTGCATAAAATGACAATGCCAACGGAGTCTACCATTAAATGCAGCCAGTGATCCTGCCCAGTATTTGGGAGCAGGCTCGGAGCTTTTGATCTCCAGTTGTTTTTGACGTGTAGCTTGATACACCGACTTTATCGAAACATTGCCAAAAGCAAGATAAGAGCTCAATCGTGAGCATGATTGTTCGGCAGTTAATGGAGAAGACATATCTGACGAATATTTTTGGCCTCGTTTAGCTAAGAAGCTTTCAAGCAAAGACAGTGCATACTCTTCGCCTCCTATTTGCCTAAGGGGCTGTTCTAAGCCCTTAATCTCCAACTCCTTTGTTGATAGCAGTTGAGTTTTATCTGCCTGAGCAGGTGAGTCTATCGATTCGAGTTTTCGGGGAACCGGCAAAATTGGTCTGTTCATACGCGAGTCCCATTGACGAGACCATCCATCACGATTTTTTAGCGCTCTTACAACACCTGTTTGGGTGAATTCCTGCCACTCTACTCCCTCCTCTTTGCACCATTTTTTGACCCGTAGATCCCGTTTGTACGATACTTCATTCCCCGTTTCTTGATGACTAAGCAGCAGATTTATGGGCTTGATTCGGTGTATGTCAGCAAACACTTTGGGCAAATTTCCTCTAAAAACAGATAAGTGAGCTCCGAGGGATCTAAGGTTCTTATCTAACTCACGCAGAGACTCGTTCAAAAAATCATGTTTTCCTGGAGAATAAGTCGCTTCATTTACTATGTCATCTTCGTAAACATATATGAATTTAGCAGCACCACGTTCAGACGCGACTGCCAACGGTTCATGGTCGCGAATACGCAAATCCTTCTTAAACCATACAACAATCATTTTCGCACCCTTCCTTGGCTGAGGCACCTGTGTCGGCGATTTTTCTGCCGAGCATTGGCTGCATTTAGATTTTCTTCCTTAAAACCTTTTTCGCCAAAGCTTGAAACAATGGCCCAGAATCTTAATACGTTTCGATTGGCGTTTTCGTTGGGTATTCAAATCAGTAATAATTGATTGGACTAAAATTGCAGTAAATTTTTGAATTTTATGAAATTTCTCTAAAAAAAACTAAGTTATGGGAAAACTAAAGGTGAGGATTTTCCAAAAATAGAATAGAAATTAAGCAGATTTATCTAGTTCTACGAGAAAGCAAGTATGATTTGAAACCTCAGTGACTGAAATGTTGCCACCATGTGTTTCAATAACTTTCTTGACAAAGTCTAGTCCTAAGCCTGTTCCCTTACCTTTCTCTTTAGTGGTAAAATTTTTCTTGAACAGACTGACTTTTTTGTCTTCTGCAATGCCAGAGCCGCTATCGACGAATTCTAAAATAACTTTTTTATTCCGAGAATACCCCGAAACAGAAATCCATTTATTGTTAAGTGGTGAAATTGCGTCGCAAGCATTGCTTATTAGATTTACAAAGGCCATAACAAGTTGGTTCTCTATCCCAGTAATCATACAATTTTTGTCAACTTTATTTGAAATTTGCTCTATTGCAGAATTGCTGAGTTTAAATTCGCACATTTCATATGCGGCATCTATAAGATTGCTAACATAAAGTTTTTGTTTAGGATCTTGTATGTCATCTCGCATTAGATCCAGGTAACTGTGTATTATTTTTTCTACTCGGTGGCAGTTTTCATGGATTTTTTTTGTCATTGGCTCCCATCCAGAGGGAACTCCCTTCTTTACTAGTAATTTGTTTAATCTATGGGTAGTGCCATCTATAACAGAAAGTGGATTTCGGATATCATGAGAGATATTTCCGGCAATATAGCCCATTGCAGCTACTTTTGAAATTTGCACTAGCTCAACCTCAAGGTCGTTGATTTTTAATAAGGATTTTTTCTGATATAAGTAAGTAAGACGCAACGATTCAACAAAGTAATTAACAAATAACATAGGGATAATATATTTAAAAGTTGTCATAACGATACAAGCTTCATTGATAACCAGTAAAAAATTTAAGCACGTGCCAAAAAAAATAATTTTTTCATTTTTATGATGGAAGTAAATTTCTTTTAAAAAAAGTACTGAAGAAGATAGAATAAAGAAAATAATTAAACCGAATGCAATTTCTGAAACGAGTGTTGGGGTTATGACATTTTTACTCATAAGAAGAATAATATTGGCAGTTTCCATGCCTTTTTTTATATATAAATAAGACTCACCAGTGATAATTATCTGTATCAAACTAATTAGAAAGAGAATACAAACTCCAAGAATACCTTTTTCACAGATTTTTAAAAATGGATGCTCAAAATTTATAAATTTTCTCATAACTACTATGTAGGTGGCTGCGCTAAAAAAAGCAAACAATGAGGCTATATGGGTCATCATGTATTTAACATCTGGATTTTCAATGATTGAGGTGGAAAAAAGTATAAAACAATATGACGCTGAAGCAGAGCACAAACCTATTAAGTACTTTCCTGTGGTTGATGGATAGATTCTATAATTGAAGTAACAAGTGATTGCCTGGTACAAAAACAGGGATCCAACTGTGAAGGTTAAGATTAAATACAAAAAAAAGATTGGGTGAACATCTAAAACCATTTATTTCAACTTAGGTTTGTGTTTAATAATTCGGAACCCATCGTGCTCAAATCATCGGAGGGAAAGTGAAGGAATATTAATCTGGTACTGAGATGAAGATCTAATCACAATAATTATAGATGATTAAACTAGTTATTTGAATTTATACTTTGAGGAATTGGCTCATCGTCTATGATTAGCGAATAGTTTTGCTTGTAATCTTTGATTAGTATTCTGATAAAAGGAACCAATAGCATCAATAGATATAAGCAAACCGGTAAACTCAAAACAACTGCTAATGATTGAAGAGACTGCAAGCCTCCAAAATATAGTAGCACTGCTGCGAGAGCGCCTTCAAGAAAAGCCCAGTATACTTTTTGCTTCCCTGAAGCCTGATTGCCATCGGCTGCGATACCATGCACGACCATGGAAGCGGAATCGGATGAGGTTATGAAAAATAGGGTAATCGAAATTAAGGTAACGATACCCAAGAATATTGCAGGTATTTGCGAGACTTGATCGAGATAGTAAAACATTCCCATAGTTACGTCTGAGGCAACAATTTCTTTTAATTCTGGCATTTGTTCTATAAGACCAAGAGCTGAGTTTCCTAAGATCGAGAACCAAACTATTGCAACTAAAGATGGAAGTAAAACAGCGGAGTATACAAATTCACGAATACTTCGTCCGATAGAAACCTTGGCCAAAAAAATCCCTACAAATGGTGACCATGATATCCACCATGCCCAATAAAAAAATGTCCAATCTGCCATCCACTCTATATTATTATCCAGTAGTTCAACTGGAAACAAACGGCTAGGTAACAGCTTAAGGTAGCTCTGAGTAGTTGAAAGTACTGAGCTGAAAAAATCTGTTTGGGCAAAACCTATTAAAAGAGAAGCCAAAAGCAATAAGACTACAAGAATATTGATTTCGCTCAATCTTTTAACACCTTTTCCCAAGCCTGAGAGCATAGAGGCAGTTGCTACAAGAGTGATACCAGCAATTAGACTAACTTGAGTTAGTTGGGAAATTTCCCAGTTCAAATAATGGTGCAGACCGGCATTAATTTGCATCACACCAAGCCCGAGAGAAGTCGCGACCCCGATTATAATACTAACAATAGTAAAAATATCGATAATCTGGCCATAGCTTGTCTTAAAGCGAGCGCCCATTGCTTTCTTAAGGACAATTTTTAGACTATAGTTACGTTCATCGGGCCGGATAAAATAGCCTATAAAAAGTGCTACAATTGCATAAACAGACCACGGATGAAGTGCCCAATGGAACACAGTGATTCCCAAAGTGTCTTGATACGCTGTCGTACTTCCAGGATCAATACCTGGTGCAGGAGTGGAGTAATGCAAAATGGGTTCCCCTACTCCAAAAAAAAGTAACCCGATTCCCATCCCGGCACTAAACATCATGGTTAACCAAGGTAAGCTTGAAAATTGTGGTTTAGATTCTGGGCCACCTAGTTTCAGCTTTCCAAGAGGGCTTGCTGCTATTGCGACAACTGCAATGACAAATAAAGACATACTGAATGTTAGAAAGGAGCCAAAACTCAAGATTAAATTTTTAAGCAAGAGCTCGAGTTCTACCTGGGATTTCTCTCCGCCAATTATTGTCAATGAAACTATGGTAAATATAAAAGCTGATGATAAAATCCCAACCATATTTTTTTCTTTAAAAAACATATAAATACCCTATCTTAGCTGATAACCTTACATGAACACAAATTCCAGATTTGACTCAAATATTTTATAAATCAGAGGTATGTTCGAGGAGGCATTGAACCATACCTTTTTTATGTATTAATTTCAACTCTTAGTTTCTTTTTATGATCTAAAGTAACTTAACTGGATTTATAAAACCTCGTTATATTGGCAAATTGAATCTCGTTGGTATCGCAGAAACCATGCTTTTTAAATTAATTTCTCTTTAATTACATTGAAATAGATATCGCTGGGATTGATGTCTTACAATTCCAAATAAAAAAAGTGCTATTTTTTTGGGAGTGTTTTGACAAAATCAATAGCCAAGTCTAGCCATTTTTTGATGGAATCTTTACGTTTAGTGCCTTCAGGATCGATGTATAGCATTCCTATCATAGGCTTACCTGTAAAGTTCATCTCTCGGGTATGTTT
>JBGCDR010000442.1:0-33311 GCA_045105515.1 Oligoflexales bacterium | reverse complement strand
GGCTACTCCATAAGGTTACTGGTCTTGAAGTCGAGGTTTTAAACGAACTTGAGGCTAGTGACTATGCAAGAGCAAGGGATCATATAAACCTTTTTTTGGGGATCAGCCAGTAAGAAATCACGATGATTTTATGGAGCTGGCTGCTGACCTAGCGCTCGTATTTCATTGGTCCCCTGAATCGATTGAAAATATTGAAATCTGCGAGCTTGCTAAGTGGCATGAGCTTGCTAAAAAGAGGCTAGAGCTGTTAAATGGCAAAATTTAACTCTAAATTTGTAATTGAAGGAATCGACAAAATATCGGTTCCTTTTAAAAATATTGCAAAGATGAATGATTCTTTAAGAGATTCATTCAAAGGGTCTAATACTGCATTAAAAGACCTTCAAAGCAAAACTGCAAAGATAGATTCTTATCATAAGCATTTAAATGCTTCCAAAAAACTCAAGCAAGAGTACGTAGAATCTCAAAAGAAACTTTCAGATTTAAGCCGTGAGTATAGAAACGCAGAAAAACCCACGGCAAAGATGACTGCTGCTCTTAAAAGAGCTAGGCGAGAGACTGAGCGCCTTAAAGACCAGCATGTATCTTCCTTTGAAAAAGTAAAACGTATCAGCGGTGCCCTGAAAGAAATGGGTGTCGAAGTAAAGCATATTGGGCGTTATACCCACGATTTCAGAAAGCAAGAAAAAGAGCTGCAAGCTTCTCTTGATGTGACCAAGCAGAAGTTAGACAAGATTTCAGAAGCTCATAAAAAAATAGAAAAAGCTCGGGCAAAACGGGCTAAAGTAGAGCAATCAGCAATGGCTATGGCTGTTGTGGGTCAACAAGCAAGGCAACAAGGCTCTGCAATTTTTAGGACAGCAGCTCAGCCTGTTTCTACTGCCATGGACTTTGAAAGTCAGATGAGTGCTGTAGGTGCCAAGGTTTCGGTAGCAGCTAAAGGCTCTCAAGGTTTTGAGAACATGAAGAACATAGCTATGGAGTTAGGTTCTTCCACTTCGTTTAGTGCGTCCGAGGTTGCTAAAAGCATCGAGCTTTTGGGTATGGCTGGGGTCAAAGCAAATCAAATCAATAAGAATATGGTTGCAGGGCTTTTGGATACCGCAAGAGCCGGGGGCATATCCCTTGCAGATGCAACATCTTTAAGTACAAGTGTCATCAATGGTTTTGGCCTCGATCTTAAAAACGACATGGCAAAAGTTGGGGATATCCTCGCTTATACTGCGAATAATGCCAATACCGACATGAGCGAAATGGCGGAGGTGTTCAAACAAGTCGGTCCGGTAGCAAAAACAGCCGGAGTCGACTTAAAGCAGGTCTCTGGAATGATCGCCGTACTTAGTAATGTTGGCGTGAAGTCGTCGGTCGCCGGGACGACAATCAAAAACACCCTCTTAAACCTCTCTTCTCCTGCAAAGTCTGGTTCACAGGCTCTTGCAAAGTTAGGTGTTAGGGCAAAAGACACCTATGGAAATCTAAGACCCCTAACTGATATTTATGCAGATATCGCAGCAGCAACCAGTGATATGGGAGATACGGAGCGCCTAGCAATATTTAAAGATGTTGCTGGAGCAGAAGCCGTTGCCGGTTTCTCAGCGTTCATTGACAAGGCAAAAACAAAAGAAGGTCTTGCAGAGCTTAGAAAAATCGAAACTAACATGGGCGAGGTTACAGGTACAGCTAAGCGTATGGGCAAGGCTTTATCAGATAACCTTGAAGGTGATTTGACTTCATTAGGCTCAGCTTTCGAGGGTCTTAATATTGTCATTGGGGAGATGTTTACCCCGATTCTAAGAACCATGACCAAGGCTCTAACTTCTACGGTTCAAGGTATCACCAAGTTTTCTGAAGAAAACCCAACGCTCACTAAGACAATTGTGGGCCTTACTATTGGGTTTGGTGGACTTCTCACCATGTTCGGAAGTCTTATGAGTGCCATGTCTATAGCAAGGATAGGCATAGCAGCCACTTCATTTAACATGACCGTCCTAAAAGTGAAGTCATCCATGGCTTTTGGAGTGATGGGACAGGGATTAAAAACTGCAAGCCTAGGATTTTTATCTTTAACTAAAAAAGCAGCTATGAGCCTATTTACTATCAAAGGGGCTCTTGTTGCCTCTGGGGTTGGGATTGCATTTCTAGCTCTTGGTTTTGCAGCTCAAAAAATTATGGAAAACTGGGGCAGCATAAAGCCTTTTTTCGCAAATTTATTTAATAAGATAAAACCTTATTTCCAGGGTTTTATTGATTTTTATAAAAAAAATATTGCCCCTATTTTTAGCGCAATTGGTAGATTTTTTGGTAGTGACGAAGAAAAGAGCGTCAAAGTAAATAATACTAGCACTTCTAAGGCATCGGGTGAAAGTCTAGCTAGTAGTTTTACCCCGATAGCAGCAAGCCCGGCTTATGCATCAGCCTCAGGTGGGGCTATGACTCTTAATGCTACAACAAATATTAATATTTCTGGGGATGGAGACCCGGAGAAAATTGCTGTGGTTGTTAAGCGTGAGCTTGGAAACTTCGTTGATGACATAAACCGTAGATACCAAGGGAGGATGAACGACTAATGTATTACCTCATGGCCCTTGGTCAATTTAAATTTGAGATAGGTATTAATGCATATAGCTCCCTCAGTAAGAAAACGTCTTACAGATGGGAAGAACTCAAGACTTTTGGTTCTAGCTCAATGCTGCACTATACCGGGAGAGATAGCGAAACCCTAAGCCTATCGGGGCTTATCTATGGGTATCATTCAGGGGAACGGGGTATCAAGGCTTACGAGCGCCTTAAACTTGAGGCTGCAAAGGGCATTCCGTTTTCCCTTGTAGATAATGAGGGAAATAATCATGGAAGGTGGGTGATTGTCTCACTTTCCAAAGATGAGAGCCTGATTGATCGGTACAACACTCCTAAGAAAATAAGCTTCAACATTGAGCTTAAGGAGTACGGGCCATGATTACTTATATCACTAAGGATCAAGATACCCTCGATGAGGTTGTGTTCCGTTATTACGGTGAGACTAAAGGCTATCTTGAAAAAGTGTTAGCTGAGAATAGGCACCTAGCGGGGAAGGGTGATTTTTATAAAGCAGGTATTATCATTAAGCTTCCTGATATTGATGTGCCTAAAAAAACGAAAAAAACATTAAGTTTGTGGGATTAAATGAAACCTAGTTACTCGGTAAAAATCAATAATATTGAGCTAGATACTAGCTCAAAGCGTAGGCTCAAGAGTCTTACGATTACTGATGAAGTTGGTTTTATTTCAGATCAGTGTCAGCTCACTTTTAGTGATGATGGAAGCCTAGATGTGCCTATATCGGGTTCTGAAATTATTGTCGCAATAGGTTATGGTGAATTGTCAGAAATGGGAAGATATACTCTTGATGATGCCTCTTTATCTGAAGGGAACCTAGGCTTTTCAGCAAAGGGTTTTGATTCTACAAAGGGTATCAAGTCTATACGCTCACGGGATTTTAACACTAAATCAATATATAAGGCTGTCGAGCTTATTGCTGCCGAGAATAATCTTAAGCCATTTGTCTCAGATGACTTTAAGAGTCTTGAGACTGAAAAGAAAATTATCCAGCAGAAAGAATCTTCTTTGCACGTTTTAAGGCGCTTAGCTGAAAGCTTTGACGCAATTGTGAAGGTTCAAGGCGGAAGGCTCCTGTTTTCAAAGAAGAACAGTGGCAAGAGCGTATCAGGCAAGGAGCTGGAGACCATAAAAATAGATAAAAGCTTAGTGAGTACTTGGTCTCTTAAGTATTCAGGAAGAGCTAGGTTTAAATCGGTTTCAGCTCAGTATGTTGATGTGGATACCGGAAAGGCTCAGACCATAAAAGCTGGTGAGGGTCAGCCCACATTAAATCTAAGGAAAGTATTTAATGACCGGGCTAAGGCTGAGCTTGAGGTTAATTCCAGATTTAAGGAAGCAGGCTATGAGACTAAAAGTCTAAGTCTTAGCTTACCTGGAAATGAAAACTTAAAAGCAGAAACCATTATTGAGTTAAGTGGTTTTAGAGATGGAGTCAATGGAAAATGGCTCATTTATAGAGCAACCCACACGCTTGCAAGTGCATATACAACGAACTTAGAACTTAAAAAGGATATAAGATAATGGCTGATTTACCTAAAAAATCTGAAAGCGGAATTATCACCTCTACAGATAGAATTGCTCCTAATTCAAGTAGGAATAACCTGACTTTATATGCTGATAAGGACGCAACAAAAGCGGGTTTAGTTCTAGATAAAGAGTCAGGGAAAGCATCTTTTCCAGGTGGGATTTATATTCCAAATGAACTATCTGAATATGTTGATTCAAGTGTAAAAAACAATATGCCTCCTTTTTCCTGGGGCTCCTGGGATGTGAAAATAATTAGAAAACAACCTTCTTTGCAAGAGCTTGAATTTGTGCAAGCGAATTATACGAAAATAGGTCCTATGGTTAATGTTTTGATTAACTGCAAGGTAGGCATCCGAAAAGGTTCTATAACTGGATTGATGAGATTTAGCCTTCCTTTCAAAGTGGTGGGAATTGGCGTTATGGATTTAGTTATACCGCCCGGTTATGCAAGAGATGGTCACGACACAACAAGAGATTTACCTGCTTCATCTAATGGTGAGGCTGAAACAGGCTTAACGATTGCTACAGATGATGATAACGACTCGTCAAGAGATCCTGACGGAGTTTTAAGATTTAACTTTCAAATAAGAGCATTCTATCAAACAGAAGAGTAAATATTATGAATAAAGCGTTAGCTACACCTGTATATTTTTCCTTGCTTATCCTGCTTGTACCTTACATTTTCTTTCTTCCCTACCTGCTCTTTATTAAGAAAATTAGATATATATTCCCTGATCACCGTGAATGCCTCCATACCCAAACAGAATAATTCCATATTGTGTTTATCTAGGAAGTACATTATAGCTAACAATGCAAAGAAACTACCCAGCATAGAGTTAATTTGGTTTAAAACCGTATACTTAGTTGCCTTAGTGTAGTTTAGAAGAGTGTTAGCTAATATTAAAATTGGCATGATATACCAAAAATAATACAGGTAATCGAATAGAAAATAGGCAGCGGCTATAATCAAAGGTAAAGTGAACAGAAACATTCTTATTATTGATTTATTGCTCATAACATTACCCCTTTAAAAATTGGATATTTACTTTTTGCTATCAAAACAAGTAGCGCACATTATAGCTATATCACTATCACCATGCCAGTTATCAGATGTTTCAACCCCTTCCTCGGACCTGCTGTACGTAGTATCTCCATGACTGGTACATTGACGACCATGGTTAATGTCTACGGTGTCACCATAAGCAATAGATTTCAACCCCTCAAATAAGACCATTCCATACGGTCCATTCACTAAAGCTCCTACGTAGCAGGCTTTAGCTCCTTTTACCACAGGATTACCTGCTAGCTTGCCTTCAAGGAAGTGTTTGAAGACTTCCTTACCACACCCTAGACACGTACTTATTGCTAAAGCTTGTCCATGCTTATCTGCAATATGTTTGGTAACGCTTACAGCTCGTCCGCTCATTGCTGCTAATTGCTGCTCACCTTTTGTGGTGTCTTTATTAATAGCAACAGGTCGCTTAGTGGTTCCAGAACCTTGAGCTTGTCCATACATACCCTGGCCTAAGCCGTAGGGCATATTATGGGCTAAGCAGGAATTAGCAAAGAAATTATGATATTCCTCTACTTCAAAGCCATATACGGTTTCAACGTCACCTTTGATAGCCCTCTTGACTTCTTCTTGTCCTGCTATGATATCACCAATCCTTATGTTTCTAGCTTCTACCCACTTTCCATCTACTAGGAATGTTTGGTCTTCTGCGGCAATAATTTTATTCGTGCCAGTAGTTATGTGAATAGTAAGCGCTTCAGTAGGTTCCGTGGTTCCTGCTACCCTACCTAACTTGCATACACCATCATTGCAAGCAATCACTGTATCACCTGCTTGAACATCTTCTACAAAGGCATACTGACCGTGTGGTTTTCTAATTAGTGTCCCTTCCAAAAACCCACCTGCGAGGGATAAAGTAGATTGCAATGCGATAATTGTATTTAAACTATTTTTAATAATTGATTTAAGCATTAGTATGCCTCCACTAGCTCAACCATGGTTGACACACCCATATCAAAGAATTGTCTTACTCTATCATTGACATCAAAACCTAGAGATAAACCAGAGCCTAAATTTACAATCTTGTATACATCACCTCCCTGTCTGTACAAATGGAACTCTTGGTTTTTATTCCTGCTAAAATTGTTAGCGTGATTTGGTATATGCTGGGAGTAGAGAATGACAGGTGTTCCATGTTCATCCCCTCCCTCTTCTACATCCAACACCTTGCTAGGAGTGTGTTTGGGATGAATAGTATACGTTCCCCACATAGTTCTTCTAAATTTAAATTTTTGATTATTTGTATTATTGTCATCGTAGACTATTATATCGGTGCAATCAGCGTCATAACTTCCACATACATCGTAAACTTTTCCATCATCTCTTATAGGCTTAATCTTATACCATTTAGTTATATCTAACTCCGCAATAGCTATAGAGGAAAATAGAAGGCTAAATAAAATACCAGTTATAAATTTTTTCATTAGTTACTCCTTTAATTAACTTCTTCTAATTGAACTACAGTGTCTTCTCCGAAATCCAGTAACTTCTGACAGACGTTGCGATCTTCATCAAAACCTAGAGGCATACCTGACTTAGCATTGATAATTCGGAATAGGTGACCGCCGGCGTGAGTAACATAAAATTCTTGGTTTCTATGAGATCCGCTTACGAAAATCTTATGATACAGTATGCACATGGCTCTATTTTCCATGCTACCTTCGCATATATCCAACACTTTAGGCTTGAACGGACAGTATGCGTGTCTGGGTATTATGTGATATGCGTTTGAGCTAGTTCTCTTAAATTTAAACTGTTGGTTTTTGTGGCCGGAGCATTTTTCAAATAGTATTACTTGAGCACGGTCCTCTTTGCTGCCGTAGCAGACATCATAGCATAGATCACCTTGACCAAAGGGCATGATTCTATACCACTTGTCTTCTGGTAAATTTACAGCCAGGGATAGTGTTGTTTGTATTAGAATAATACTCACAGAAAATAACTTGCACATACCTGTCATTAAAATACATCTCCTAAAGATTGTGATACATCTCCTAAAGATTGTGATAGGGAATATTACCTAAAGTTTAGACATAAGCTTGAAATAGGTGTCCTTGATTTCGGGGAATTCTACAGCTTTACTAGTAACCAATGGAGGGTTTACGAATTTTAGTATCTTAGAACTTTGGATAGCAGGGAATTGGTGTGCTGCTCCGTAGGATAAGAATACTTCACTGGGGTTATGCTCCCTTACATAATCTTCTAACTGTTTAGTGACAAATTCTTCCCTGTAGGTATCAACAAGATACCTCACTAGCTTTTCTATGTTGGGGGTATATTGCATACCATATTTACCGCGTTCAGCATCTACAACATTGAATCCATATGCAAAGTCTATGGCACCGACTATAGCGGTAACAGCTAAAGGGGAAGGAAAATTTTTGCAGAATTGTTTAATAGTAGCGGCGGCGAGTAAAGTAACAGGTAATATAGTTTTAAACCTGCGGCTTGTTAGCTCACTACCTACGTTTACTACTTTTTTCCGATTGGTTAATAGATAATCAAGTAGTTTAATATTTTCATTTTCAAGATCAGGGCTAGTAGGCACAAGATGAAGAGATGGTAGAGAGCTGTTTATGCGGATAGCGTTGAGAGATGGGACGAAACCATGTTCATATATAGCTACAATTTCGTCCCTTTCTAGGCTTTTCCAAAATTCTTCCACAGTAGTAAACTTATTCAAATACTCAGTAGTAATCCTACTCAAAGCTTGGTTTAACTTTTCAGTAGCAGGCTTGTTTTCTATTAGGACTTTGCCATCGTCACTGGCAAATAATGTTTCAGCAAATATAGGTAAATCAGGCTTTTCTTTAACTAGTAAGTTTAGTTCTAATAGTCCTCTTAACTGGGAGTAAATACCATCTGTTAAATCTTGGTCCGTTGGATTTAAATATGCATGTATACTAGGGTAAAAATAAATATCTGTTTTAGCGGTAGACAAAGCTACCTGTGATAGTAAAGTTATTAATAATACAAATATTTTCATAAGTATTTTAACCCCAGAGATTTAACGGTTTCGGTGACTAATACCGATGGATATGCCAAAGGCATTCCCGTCGTAAATGTTAACTAAAGTTACATAATCTTCATCGTCATTGGGGGGAGTTACAACACACTCATCATTGCAATTACAGAGGTAGTAAATACCTGCTACCGCTCCCACTCCTGTAGCTACTCCTGCTCCAATAGCAAAAGATTGCTTAGGATTTTCCACTATAAACTTACATGTCTCACCTGCTGCGTATTTTGTACCTTCTACTGCTGTATTAAAGCTACTCTTGCACAGCTCAGTAGCTATTTCTGCCGCATTACCAGGAAGTTCCTTTAATTTAGATTTTACTACTGATTCTAATTCCTCGGGGGACAAGTGTGCGCCGAATTGTTCTTGCCATTTAGATACTTTCTTTCGGTCAATGGTAACTGTACCGTTGAACCAACCTAGAAAACCTTCTTGTTTTAGTATTTTAGTAAGTTCTTCTTTTGCTTGCTCAGAGATAGTATTATTTGATGACAACTGATCATGAATTGCCTGTACGAGAGCTTCCTGCTGTACTGAGTTTTTTAAGCTGAGCACAGACCAGAGAGTCCCAAAAGGGTTAGCATTTGTAACATTGTGAGTTACGTTTATAGCTCCCACTATGACTGGGTCTTTGTAAGATTTAGCTACACAGTCTGCTAGACTTCCTACTGATTTTTCATACTTAGCTCTATTGATATTTGCAGGTAGGACTCCTTTCATAGCATTCGAAAGCGTGGTCTGCATAGCCGGATAATGATAACCAGCCATAGCAAATGCGGTAGTGAATACTGCTGCGGTTTCAATAGCAATGAAAGTATTTTTTGAGAGTACAGGGAATTGTTTGTAACCCTTTTTGCTTAGGTTTTTGAAGGAACCGTAAGTAGCTTTAATCTTAGTAGGTCCAGATATACCTACGTTTGCACTGTTAGAAAAACCACTGTTTGCACAAGTAACACAAGAATTGTTGTTACACTTGAGTAGAAATAACCTTCCTTGCATGTTTACGCCTACATGCTTGGTGGAGGAATTGACAATGGTTACTGGGTATCGCCCGGTGTTTTCGGTGGCGAGTAGAGAACTGCTAATTAAACCACTCATCAAGAGGGCAGCTAACATTTTAAACATATAAGAATCCTTTATATACAACAGGTCAAAGGAGCTTATAAGGTCCGTGATTCTGTCTGTCAATTTTTTAGTGAAAGGTGTTAGAATGTTTGATAGTCAATCAAAACCCTGATATTGAGGCTTAGTAAACAGGACTTTTGTTTAGTTCCATGAAGCTTAATTTTCGTTTTCTAAGGATGTCCATTTTAGCGTAAGTATCAATTATCTCCCCATAGATCTCTTTTCGATAAATAGAACCCTTATGGATGACTTTATAATTCAAGCTCTTATGGCTCCTCCATAACAGGTAAAAAATATACGCAAGCTAGGCTTGCATATGAAACATGTTTATGAAGACTCTTCAGTGACGTTCAAAATACCTTTTCAAGGTAACGAAAATTAGTAAACCATTCTATCTCGCTAGTTCCCATCAATTCTACATTTCTAATTTTGGTATTTTTTGAAATAAAAAAATGGCGGGGCTGTTCAAAATACAGGTGTTTTTTGAACGCTTACACGTTTGGCTAAAGAAAAGAAACCCACTTATCACATTTCCAATTTGACTTTGTTAAGGTCATAGTTGTTCCAAAGTCTTGTGGTGTGGAAAATTGATTTATACTTGTACTGCATTCTATTGTTCCTGTTGCTAACTGACCTGCCGTAAAAGCTGTTAATGCAACAGTACAGCTATCTCCAGTACTACTACTGCTTGCGCCAGGGTAGTAATCTGGACTATAAGGCGCATCTGATCCGTTGCTTTCAGTGGCCACTCCCGCGTCGGACCCATCTGTAATTGCAAAGTCAGTGTTTAACTTAGTTACATCAGCTATTTGACCAAATAAATAAACATACTTTGAAGTTAATGTACTCGTTGTACCTCGTGCTCGAAATTCAAGCTTACCATCACTATCAACTGAACACTCTGTTAGATCTTCTGTGATTTCTGTTGAGTTCACCGTATAGTTGTTTACTTCAGGTTCTATAGTATAAGTCGCAGTTTGAACATCACTATCACCTGCTGTAGTTGTGAGCTTGTACTGAATTGTTGTGGTTTCATTAACCTCTACGCAGGTATTTGATGAATCGACTCCGCCTAGACATGATGCCAGAGAGAGTGACCAATCTTCATCCCCAACCTTGAAGTATAGTGCCCCTGATCCTGCGCCATCATCCTTTTTAGTGAATGTTACTATTACTCCATGGGTAAATGTTCCTGGCTCAGGTGAGAGAGTTATGGTATTTTCATTTAGTTCTTCCGTCACCGCTTCTTCTGAAGATCCACAACCATTTAATAATAGTAATAAAAATAGTAAGCTTAAATACCTCACAACCGTCTCCTTTATTTATATTTTAACAGTGCTATTTATATAATATCGCGAAATAATCATTGGGTATACCTACTCTATATTGTTCAAAAATCCCCCTTTTAAAACGGCGGTTCTTTGATTACCAAGGCCGCGATACATACCTTGATTTTGTTCACGATAGAACTGTTATTTGAAAAAGAGAGGATAAGAAAAAACCTGATAAGAAGGAAAGTATAAAGGTTGTAAGTAGCAATTTAAGAAAAAATAAAAATAGAAAGAGATACGCTGGTAACATCTATGAAGTCGTTGAAGATGCAATAAATGATGGTTCAAAAATTGAAATTACATATGAAAACTCATCCGGCGAATTTACAGATAGGGTAATTTCTCCAAAGCGATACGATTCTTATCGCAATGTAGTTTCCTACTGCCACCTCAGGCATGAAAATAGAACTTTTAGAGTTGACAGAATGTTGACTGCTTTCAGAGTATAATACCAGCCACCTAACTCCATTAATCCACATAACTTTTAAAAGTATTTAATAAATATTCATCTATATGTTTAATAGTCAATAATATAAGAATTATATAAATATATAAATATATAATAAATATTTTGCAGAGTGTATTTAGACGGAGCTAAAAAGAATTTAATATATATTTAAATATATTTAATAGATATTCTCAAAAATATGTTATATTCAATAAATAATAGAATAAAATATATAAAAGATATTTAATAAATATTCATTTGTGTGTATTTAGTAAATACACCGCTTCACTCGTGGTATGATAGAATCAATTTATTAATTAAAAGAGGATTAATTTTTATGATTGTAGTTATTGGAGGAAGGAAAGGAGGGACAGGTAAGAGCACTATAGCTTGTTCTCTTGCTGTCGCTCTTGCAAAAAAAGGTAGGGTATGCATATTTGATGCAGATGCGCAAGAGTCAATGAAGGATTGGAACGAGGCAAGATTTTCAAACTTGAATGATAATGATAAATCAATCGACTTTGAATATGGGGCGGGTGACTTAGCTAGAAAGCTGGTTTCACTTAATAAAAAATATGAGTATGTGCTAGTTGATTGTAGCGGTAAGGATTCAAAGGAATTTAGATCGGCATTGGTTGTTGCAAATAAAGTGCTGTTACCAATTTGCTCTAGTCCCGTTGATAGACGAACTTTGCCATATATATCTGATTTATTAAAAAAAGCCCGAATTCATAATAAAAAACTTAAACACTTATCTGTTTTATCCATGACCTCTGGCCTAGAGAAAAAAGAAAATAAAATCACACGCGAGCTTTTACAAGAATTAAAGATGAACCCCATAAAATCAAGCATAGGTAGGAGAAAATCATTTAAGGAAGCTATGGGCTCAGGTATCGGTGTGACGGAGCAAAAAAAGGACAAGTTAGCATCTAAGGAAGTCAGAGAATTAGCGAAGGAAATCATTAAATGAGCATTAAAGATTTTGTGAATGACCACGACACCAACTCGGATAAAAAATATTCTGGCCGAGGAAGGCCATTTAATACTAAGCGCACACCAGAGCCCGAAGGTTTTATGAACATACCCTTGACAAAATTCGAGAAGGAGGCCATCGACCGGATTGCAGAGAAAAATGGCTCAACTAAGAGGGCAATTGTCAAGCGATGGATTCAACAAGGCATCATGGATGCTGGAGTTTAACCAAAGAAAAGGGCTACAAAATGAATTACAAAGATAATCCGGTAGGGGTTTGGCTTGAAATAGAGGAGAAGCACCCCAATTTGACAAATAAAAAAATACTGGATGAATTTAACACTTATGAGTTTACCAGCGCGGATTTAATCAAGAAAATAAGGCGAATTAATAACCTAAACAACGAAATAAAGCAGTTTTTAATCAGTAATCAAGAAAATATTAGATGGTCACATCTAACCTCGGTACTCAGGAGCAAGGGCGAGTTTTTAGAAAAGATAGGATTAAAAGAATTTAAAATAGTATCAAATATTTTGGATGTTGTTAAGCTTGAAAAAAAATCTATTGAGCAAGAAAAAGTATTTAATAAATACTCTTCAGAGGTCATGACGGGGACGAGCAACGAGTCTGTCTCTTCTAATATTTGTTATTTTCCTGGAGTGTCCCCAGGAGACGAGATTGTCAGCGAGGGGACGGTCCCCGAGTCTGGCCCCGAGGGCAAAATCCTGTCCCCTTTGACAATCAAGGGGGACAGGGGGGACAAGCTTGTCCCCGAGCCTGTCCTCGAGGATAAGGAGGAGTGCCAAAAATTAATTATCCCCGACCCCGTCCCCGAGTCTGGCCCCAAGCCTGTATCGGGGACGGTCCCCTACGTTCCCTCGTCCCCGAGCCAGAAAAATGTATTTAATAAATATTCTTATGAGTATAATATTTCATCAAAAAATGAAGCGCGGAAAATTGAAACAGAAGATTTCATACTTTGGAGTATCAAAGTTTTATTATTAGCCTGCGTCTGTGTTTTAGCCTCATACACTCTTACTTACACATCAAGTAAAGTTTATTCTGGCGGAGATGATTTAAAAGTGATTGGATGGCTTCAAGCTGGCATTATAGACTGTTGCCCTTTTTTAATTATGTTGTTTCCAACAAAAGGATTTGGGAAATTTTTAAAAGCTTGCTTTATTATAGGGGTTTTTGTCTTTGCAGGATTCACTTTTTATTCAAATTACGAAACAGGCACCGCAAATATCAAGTCCTATGTTGAAAATCCAAAATATAAGAGGCTCAAGGAACGCAGAGAAGAGTATGTTAAGCAACGGGACGAATACCCAAAAAATCACATTACAAAAAGAGCAAAGGCCCAAGCAAAGATAGATAAGTTTGATACAGACCTCACAAAATTAGAAGACAGTTCATCATCAACAAAATTAGCCCATGCAGGAGAAACTAAACAGGCTAATATTTTTGGAGTGCAAATGATGGTCATGGCTATATCTATGTGCATGGGTCATTTTCTTGCGCTATTGGTGCGAAAAGAGGAATATTGGAAGCACTTAATTTTGATAGCAACTTCAAAATAATAATTACTTCCTCTTCCTCTCTTAAAATATGAGATCAAATACTAGATTTAAAATTCAAGATTAGTCAATAGGAAAAAAGTGATTATTTTTCTTAAAAAGAGTAGAATGTATGAAGTAATTTATATTAAATGAAACTGGTGCCCTCGATTGGGGCGGAAAAAGTAACTGCTTTTTGCGGAGAAGTTACTTTTCCCTAACCACGAGAGAGTCCTAAAGAAACTAGGAGTATCCCATGGCTGGTCCCATTATATCCAAATTTATATCCTTAACTACAAATGGTCAAACTCATTTTGAAGTTAGGGGGTGAATCAGATGAGTAATTCAATATTTGATAAGCCACTAACTTCAAAAGATATTAAGAACCGTGAAGAATCTAAAGAAAACTTTGTGATCAAGGGTTTTCTTAGAGGTACAATTGGGCTATTAGTTGCCAATGAAGGGGCCGGTAAGAGCGGTCTGGCCCATCTCATTGCGACTGATATAGCTTGCGGATTAAATTTATCCGGTCTTGACGCGGTACAAGGTAAGGTAATAGTACTTAGCCTAGAGGATAGGGAGTCTGATTGGAAGTCGAGACAGAAGACCATTGAACTTGATTTAAATGATAAACAGATAGATCAAGTAGAGAAGAATATGAGAATCCATGACTTGAAAGACCACATATATGATTTGTCAAAGAAAGATGTTTACCGCCAACTATTAGAATCGTCAAAAGAATTCAAGCCTGATCTTATAATAATCGACTATCTAGAGAAATGGTCAAGAAAAGAGCTTAAAGATGTTGAACAAGCCAAAGAAACAATAAAACTAACCGAAGAAGTTGCATTAAATTTGAATTGCGGGATATTGTTCCTTCACCACACAAATAAAGGATGTGAAGAAGAAAAAGGAACGCGAGCCATAATCGGAGGTGCTACACAATATCAGCAAGCAAGTAAATGGACGTCAATTTTAAGAAAAGATAAAAAATCTAAGAATGAAAATTGTTATGAACTTGAAGTTAGTAAAAGTAGGACTGCAAATTTTAAGGTTTGTTTGAACAGACGCCCTGAGAGAATGGGGATACCTTATGCAGAGACTAGCCAAAATGATCCATTGCTCTGTAATAAAGAAGAAAATGTTGTAGATTTGAGTTCAAAAGGGGGGAGGTATCCAAATGGTGAGGTTGCTCCAATGTGTACTGCATTGATCAAACAAGAAGGTATTTTTGCTTCTTTTTCTCCCAATCAAGAAAGGCCTAAACTAGATGTGAAAATTGATTTAGGAGAAAAAAAATGGGTTCGCTTGCTTGGGCCTGATATGCTTGGGTCGTTAGAAGCAAAAATTTTAGTAGCAATAACGGCAAAATTAAATAAATCAGGTATTCTTCTATGTATCCCTAATGGAAGCAAAAAATATGATACATTCTTAGATAAAGTAGAAGAATATTCATCATACTCAATGGAAGTTGATACTACGATCTATCAAATCCATAAAGAATTGAGCAATAGAAAAGGAAGACCAGATTCTAGAACATATCATGCGGTCAAAAATTCACTAATGAGACTTAGAGCAACTACTGTCTTTTATAGAAATGGTAATCGAGAGTCGGCTTTAAATTTAATTGAATATTATGACTTTGAAGTTAGTGAAAATAAATTTTCAATTAAATTGAATCCATTTTTAGTCGATGCTATTTTAGGTCTTGGTGGCATATCCTATACCAAAATACCTGTTTCAATAATAAAAAACATTAAAAGTGACACTGCATTTATTCTGTACCAAAGAATTATGTCTATAGTCAGAAAAACAGACAAAAAAGGCATAGTTTTCAATATTGATACACTTTTAAATTATTTATTCGCCTCTAAAGAACAGTCTCCTGGAATGAGAAAAGAGAGGCTAAAGTCTCTGCGAAAAGCAATTAAGGAATTGGAAGAGAAAACAGAATTTAAATTCTTGAAAGAAGGAAGGTTCAACTATCGAATTTCTCATAAGAGCGCAAATGGCGATAGAAGTAGCCAGGTTAGTTTAGTGCGGCGAGGGTCGTGAAATGACCCCCCCCCAAATTCGGCAAGTGTCGTGAAATGACCCCCCCCAAATAAAACGCAATATAGCCATAATTATTATAAATAACAAATAGTTACGACCATTTTTTAGAGTCCTGTCTACTAAAGAGTTTCTACTATATGTAAAAAGGTTCAAAAGAAAGCCGCTATGTGGTCGCAAAGCTCCCCCATTTTTATTTCGCGCCAGCGGGCGCAAGTCCTCAAACGCCGGACAGCTCTTTAGCTCCGGATCTTGGGGAAACTTCTTATGTTTCCCTGTGCCGTTCACCATTCGCAAATTTGATATATTTTTTATTGCTTCGAAATGACTACTCGCTTCGCTGCGTTCCTCATTTCTACGCTCAAAAAATATATCTTCATTAGCTATGGGTGACGGACTCAGGGGAAACAAAGGATAAAAAGAAATAATTTATATGTAAACAGTAGTAAGCCAACCTGTGGGCAATTGTGGACAAATGTGGTCAATAAAGATTTTCTTAGAAAAGCTTTTTGTCCATCATTTGTCCAAGCGTAGCGACATTTGTCCATGCAGGCACACAAAGCAGACAATTAGACTTTAGAGACTATATAGTTAACAATAGACTGCACGTCGCTAATGAGAAAGCTCTTCTCTAATTTAAGACTTTCATCCTTCCATTCATACATTGACCACATCACACCGTCTGTGAGGCAGCCATAGTTGATAGAGTGAGTTTTGAGGTAGCCAATTATCTGCTCTTGATGTTTTCCATGTAAGCCAGCTTTGGCCTCCACAATAAAGAATTCTTTGTTCTTGTGGGTCAATAAAAAATCTGGGCGCTTACCTTCCGAATTTGTTTGATTGGCTATATAGGAATATTCTAAATTACTAAGGTCTTCAATCTCATTTAAGATACGAGCTATGATTCTATGAGTACGTGTAGCTTCGTTAGACTCAGGGTCAAAACGGTCTAGAATCATTTTCAACTTGGCCTTAAAATCTTCAGGTAATATGATGTCCATTTTTAACTCCAAGTGCATAAAAGAATAGATTTTAAACTTTAATAGTATTTTTTTTCAAGTACTGCTCAGAAAACTCACTAAATCCGATAATGTCCTTGGTTGGGAGAACTGAATGCGTTGGAGGTTCAAAAACTTCTAGAGCATCTCTTAAGCTATCTGTACCAATGATATAGACATCAAGCTTGATATATGTATCGTCATTTTTTGAGCCTATTCCTTGAATCATGCAAAGATATTTGTAAGCATGGGTCTTGATGATAATTTTCTTTCCCGTGTTCTGAATGTAAAAAGATGTCAAAGGATCTGAGTTAATGAAATGCAAACTTCTAAACGCATTAATTACCAAGTTGACCGATTTTTGAATTAAGAACTTAAAAGTTACCTTCTCACCAAGATGAGAAATGAGCTTCTCATGCTGCAAGCAAAACGTCATATAGACAATAGATATGAGCAAACTCCAAGGGTATACCTTAGATAGATATTCTATGTCTAAGAAGCTTTTTATTTGCTTCAGCTCGTGAAAAAAATTCTGCTCAGTGAGCCTGGCTGTGTACTCATAAAAATAAAACCCAATCTCGTCATAAGTGAGAATCGCTATGGAAAAAATGACAAGATTGGTCACAATAAGCCGCAGCAAAAATTTATAGCCAGAGTCATTTTTTGAGCGGGTCACATGATTGAATCCTATGGTGGCAATGAAGCCAGGAATTAGAAAAAAAAGAATCTGGGCCATCAATTTTCCTCTAGTTGGTTCCCGTTTTTTTAAGAAGGCGTGCAATATCTTTTGAGTGAAGCGTCTTAGTTCGTTCGTACTCATCCTTTGAAAGTCGCGGGGGATATATCTCTTTAGGGGAAAGCCAATCTAAGAATTTAGATATTAGTTCTAGCAGTCTTTGCATTTAAATGTACCTCCGTCTTGAATTCATGATAAAACAAAAAAAATACAAAGCCTATCAAATCCATTTTTTAAAGAGTGTGTCATTCTCACAACACGAACGGTCAGGCGGTCAAAATTTCGGAAGAAGTTTGATATTTTGGCCTGAAAATAACGATTAAATTAGTTATCTCAGTTGATTGATGAAATATTTAAGCACACCATTAAACACTTCAAAGAATAGTGTATGAAATACCGATTAAATTCTTAAATAAATTAATAATAACAGCTAGCTAGAGCCCGAGCCGGGCTTTGTTCCCGGCGCAAAATCTGAGGCCCTGGAAGTACCTTTTTTTGTGAGTTTAGCTTGGGGAGTAATGCCAGGGATTGTGTGGCTTAGGCGTGGATTATTAGGTGTATTATGGATGTCTTATGGCTGTTTGAATGTATGGATAGGGGAAGGGTGGACGCAGGGTTTAAGGGGTAGATTGGATTGAGGAGAAAAATATAATTATGATCCTGAGGATATGGCGGTGTGGATGATTGAGGGGAGATGTATTAAGGAGATTGAGGGAGAGACGCACAATGGGGGTGATGAGTGGTGTTTTAAGGTAACAAGGGTTATATAAAGTGATTTGCATGTGTATAACAAGCATACACCCGTAAACACTTTGCCTTCACAAAAACGTGTCCATTTGATCTATATTTTTGTTGGAAGCAAAAATAATTTTTACTTTTGATTTTATGTCCTTGTCAAAATCTCGTTGACAAAAATACCTCTTAATCTAAGATCGCGAGAAATTACTATCAGTTCTCCTTAATTTTCGTGGGTCAAAAATTTTTTTTTAGGGCATTTCTTAAAAAAAATAGATGGTAGTTGGTCCAGCTAGAAATCTCTTTGAGGTTTCTAGCTGTTTAAGACAATTCTTCATGGCATCAGTTTTGCAGAGTGTGGACTCACACTTTTAAATATAATTTCTAAAAATATTGTGTTTAGAGAAACTGATGAAGAATATATTTTATCTTCCCAATAATATTTCACTTGAAAAAGCTAAAGAGCTTTATAAGGACCAGGAGAATAGAAAGCATTCAGCATATCTTCCCTATCTATACTACGATGCTGAAGCGGTCTATAAAAGCCATAGAAGTTTTAAGAACCTCTTGGAGACTCTCCAAAGTTCCTGCACTGTAATTCTTTGGGATGTGAAGCTTATATCAATGCCAGCAGGCGTCTTAGCAGGCCTTGTGGCCAAGCTTAAGCACCGTGATATAAAGATTAGAATTTTAAACCCAGTATTTACATTAGATCCTGATTCACCCACCTGTGAGTATGTCTTAAATTTACTAGAGGCGTTTGAGGAAAAAAAGACTAACCACAAGCCTCAAAATAGGCTCGAAGAAGCTAAACTTGGGGAAAGTTTTGTTAGAGCTGAAAGCGGCTTTGGCTATAAGCGCACCAACGTTCTTGTAGTTGAAGATATCCTCAAGTACCGCCGTCTTGGATACTCAGTACGTGAGATAGCAAAGAAGTGTAACGTTTCTGTATCAACTGCTTTTAAATACTCAAAGGGCCTTCCTCCTATTCGCAGGGAAATGATCAAAGAAAGGGTTAAGCGTAACCATAAAAGCTTTGACCTCAAACAACTGCAAAAACTTCCAAAGTGTGAGGGAAGGCTTAATATCATAATTGCTGAGTTTATTAAGGTTCAAAGAACATTCGAAACCAGAAAGAACTACTTTAATGATCTAAGCAAATTTGCATCTTGGGCCGTGGAAAAAGGCCATAGGATTGATGATCCTAGCGATATAAGCTTAAAAATAGGCTTAGAGTATAAAGAGAAAATAGAGAAAAGGTATGCTCCTAGTGTGGTTAGGCGTTTTGTTACCACGCTAAATGTATTTTTAAATTACTGCGTTAAGCTAGGCTATCTTAAACATAACTCTATATCAGCCATCAAACTACCCATCATTCCAAGGCATAATGTTACCACTGAAGCTATCAAGGTTTCTGATTTGACTAAAATCATAAAGACTGCCCATGGTAAGGCTTTAAAGTGCC
The DNA here is from genome assembly GCA_045105515.1 of Oligoflexales bacterium. Lineage (GTDB taxonomy): Bacteria > Bdellovibrionota_B > Oligoflexia > Oligoflexales > Bog-1112 > JABSRF01. The sequence continues at coordinate 13,677 of JBGCDR010000442.1, read as the reverse complement.
CTAAAACCAAACGGATGACTAATTTTAGAAACTACCTAGGTATCCTCCTCCTATCGACCGGAGGGATGAGGCTTGGCTCGCTTCTCAGCCTAAGAGTCAAGGATGTAAAACCTACTGCAAAGAATAACCTTCGCCTAAATATGGAAGCAAAAAGGTCATCTAAGTACTCAATTACAATCGATGATAGGGTGGCTGATCTTCTTAAACAATACATACACACTTACTTTCGGGATTTACCCGAAGAGTCATTTTTATTTTTTTCAAGAACAAACGATTTTACAAGGCCAATGACCACGGCAGCTTTTAACAATATTTTTAGAAAGCTCATCACAGACTCAGAAATTAAACCAGAGCACAAGATTAGCCCACACTCTCTTAGGGTCAGCTACGCCACTCTTATGTTCGAACAGGGAATGAGCTTAAAAGAGCTATCCTATCGGCTCAATCATAAAAATATCGCCCAAACAGCAGCCTATATCAAAATTGAAACCACTAAGACCTCTTGCAATTGGCTTAGTGAAATAGATGGAGTTATTTAGCCGTGGCAAAGACCCCCTACCAGCCTAAAGAGAAAAACGAAGATGAGCTTCGTTATTTAAAGAGCCGGGCAGACAAGATTGAGCTAGAAGTTGCTTTAAAAAAGGGTGAGCTGGTCACCATTAAAGAAGTTGAAACAGAGTGGAACAAGATGACTCTTGCTTTTCGCAATAAAATGCTAGGAATTCCTGGTGCTCTTGCTCCAGTTCTTGCAGATATAGACGACATTACAGAGGTAGAATATACCCTAAAAAAAGCTGTGATGGATGCTTTGACAGAGATAGTTAACGAAAATACGAAAAAATAGGTTTTTACTTTGATAAGTGCAGCTCTTAAAAACCGAATATTAAAAACCTTGCTTCCACCTCCTGAAATGGAGATTTGGCAATGGGCTAATAAGCATATGCGCTTATCTGTGGAAAATTCGGCTCAGCCTGGTAAGTACGATGTTTCGAAAACAGAATATATCAAATCTTGGCATGAAGCTGTTAAAAATCCACGGTGTAAAGAAGTGGTCATACAAAGCTCTAGTCAGGTGGGCAAGACTACCTTTCTGAATGCAATTGTCGGTTATGTAGCTACTGAGGAGCCTTCACCAATCCTTTATATATTGCCTGAACTTACGACAGCAGAGGAGCACTCAAAGCAAAAGCTTGCTCCACTTTTTAGAGATACCAGGGTACTTGCTGAGCTGCTTGATACCAAAAGCCGTGATGCAGGAAACAAGATTTTATTAAAACACTTTTCTTCGGGCTGTGTACTCACGATTTGCGGAGCTAACGCTCCTTCATCTTTATCAGCAAAAGCTGTTAGATTTGTGCTGATAGATGAGCTTTCGAGGTTTCCCAACTCATCAGGTTCCGAAGGTGATCCGGTTTCGATCGCTAAGCGTCGGATGGCAACTTATCACAATAAGATGCTGGTTGCTTGCTCAACTCCTACGAACGTTGGAACTTGTAAAACCCATATGATGATGTCTGATGAAATTACCAGAAGACATGAGTTTAGAGTTCCTTGTCCTCACTGCAATGAGCTTATCAAGCTTGAGTGGAGTCAAATGGACTGGGAAGAGAAAAAGCCAGAAACAGCCCGTTATCAGTGTCAAGAGTGCGATAAGTTTATTAAAGACTCTCATAAGACAAAGATGATTAAAAACGGGAAATGGATATGCCTCAATCCAGAGGTTGGTGAATTTAGAATGGGTTTCCAGATTAGTGGACTCTATAGCCCTTGGGTTAGGTTTTCTGAACTGGTTCGGGAGCATGAGCTTGCTCTTAGAGATCCATCAAAGATGAAGGTTTTTACTAACACCATGCTTGGTGAGCCTTATGAGTCAAAAACCTCGGGTGTAGAGAGTCAAAATATATTTATGCGGCGTGAGAACTATCCAAAGAACATAGATATTCCCTCGGGGGGCCTTGTGCTTACTTGCGGAGTTGATGTGCAAATTGACCGGCTAGAGTGTGAGACTGTCGCCTGGGGTGGTCCTGAAGGCAAAGAATCCTGGTCAGTTCGCTATGACATTCTTTGGGGTTCTCCATCGGACGAAAGTACGTGGAAGCAGCTTGATGACCTACTTGATAAGAATTTTTTGTTTCAGTGGAGTTTTACTCAGAAGATAGCAGCCACGGTTGTTGATACGGGTTACTCAGCTCATGAGGTTTATGCATATGTGAAGCGAAACCGGGGAAAACGTAGGGTTTTCGCAAGCAAGGGAATGCCTGGTGATGGAAGAGCAATGGTCTCTGCTCCAGTTAAGCGCAGAACTGGACGCGATAGGGTGCCTGTTGATCTATATACATTAGGAACTTTTGCCCTAAAACGTGAGTTTTACGATGCTCTAAAAATCGAAAAAGGAAAACCAGGATATTGCCATTTTCCTGTGAGGGATAACTACGACAAGCAGCATTTTAAGAACCTAGTTTCTGAAAAGAGCAGGATTGTTCTCAAAAATGGTTATCCAGTGACAGAGTGGTTTTTACCCTCAGGGAACAATGAGCAGCTTGATTGTAGGCTTATGGCAAGAGCAGGTCTTATCTTGCTTAACCCCATTTTCAAATCTCTTGAAAAGAGGCTTTTGCAGGAAAAAGAAAACATAGAAGAGTTGATTGAGTCTGGATATGAGGGAGCCGCCGCGCAAAACCCTATATCCACACGCAAGAAAAAAATTTCTCCAAGGGTTAAAACTCCTCGGGCCGGTGTTAACTCTGTTACGAATTGGTGGAAATAAATGGCTTATAGTCCAGAGAAAATTGAAGAGCTTAAAACAGAGATTACCCGAGTTAAGGGGGTGATTGCGAGCATAGATAAGACGATAGCTGAGCGTATCGATGTGGATATTTCTAGGTACGAGACACAAAGCGATATCGGGCGAAGAAGAATTGATAAGACTCCTATAAGCGACCTTAGAAAGCTTAAGGCTGACTATAGACGGGAGTTAGTTGCTCTCAAAGTTGAGCTTATCCGTGAGGTAAAAGCCAAGATAGCCTCTCTTAAGGAGCTTATTCATGATCTTGAAATTAAAAAGCTAGCAGGAGGCCGGGTTGCTACAAAGCTCAAAGAGGCTAGGGAAGAGTTAGAAGAAACTGAAGAGTACTTAGGGAAAATTGCTCCTGTGAGAAGAGCTAGGCAAATTATGGTGAGGTTTTAGGTTTGGCATGGAAATCGAAAACTGAAAAGGCAAAGGAAGCAGCTAAGCGCAAGGCTGAGAAACTTTCTATGCAGCAACGACAGTTTCAAGCTGCTATGCGTGATCGCATACATAACTGGAATTCTCTTCCTAATAGCATCGACCAAGACCTCAAGTATGACTTGGTTACTATGCGGGGGCTTTCTAAACAACTTTCTCGAGATAACGACTATATGAAGCGTTATTACGGGCTTTTGAAAGATCACGTAATCGGTTCAAAAGGCATTATCCTGCAGTGTAACTTTACTGATAATAAGGGGCTTAAAAAGTCGGTTAACAAGAAGATAGAAGATGCTTTCGAGCTTTGGACTCAAAAAGCAGAAGTTACTGGGCGATTGTCCTGGAACGAGCTGACAAAGCTTTTAATTATGAGTGTTGCCCGTGATGGTGAAGCTATAGTTAGAGTTATTTATAACACCAAACACAACAAATTTAAGTTTGTTCTACAAGTAATTGACCCGGTTGCCTTGGATGAGATGCTTAACGAAGATGAAGGCAAGGACGGTAAAAGCATAAAGCTTGGTGTTGAGATAGATGAGTTTGGGGCACCAATGGCTTACTATTTTAAAACTAACTCAGCTCGAAACTCGGTAGTTAAAAATGGTAATAACTATCTAAGGATTCCAGCAGAAGAGATTATTCATATATATATGACCGAAAATGCTTGTCAAACTCGTGGATACCCTTGGTGTCATACGTGCATAAGAGGCATTCGGGCTTTGCAAAGCTATATCTCAAGTGAAGTGATAGCAGCAAGGATTGCAGCTAGTAAAATGGGTATTTATACACAAACCTCTGCTAGTGATCCCTCTACGGAGTTTGACCTTGAGGAAGATGTTGCAGACGTAGGCGCATTTATCACCCAGGCTGAGCCAGGTTCTTTTGAAATCGCTCCAAGAGGTTGGGACTTTAAGACATTTAATGCTGAGCATCCTAATGTTGCTTATAAAGACTTCGTGAAAGGCGTTTTAAGAGGCATAGCATCGGGCCTAGGTGTCTCCTACACGTCCTTGGCGAATGATGTTGAATCGGTGAATTTTTCGAGTCTGAGATCGTCTTTATTAGAGGAACGTGAAAATTGGAAAGGGCTGCAGGAATTCTTTATAGATGCGTTTATGAGGCCCGTTTATCAAAAGTGGCTCAAGGCTGCAGTTTTATCAGGTCAGCTTAAGCTTAAGGCCGCTGAGATAGAGCAGTATGAAAATCCTTCTTTTCTTGGAAGAAGGTGGTCATGGGTGGACCCCAAGAAGGATACCGAAAGCGCCCTAGCTGCAATTGCAGGAGGGATTAAGTCAAGGCAAGAGGTTGCGACTGAGCAAGGGCGCACGATTGAAGATATTTTCTTAGAACTCAAAAGAGAAGAAGAACTTATAAAAACATACGGACTTAAAACACAGATTAAAGACGGTGAGAAAAAAGAGGAGCGAGAAGATGAATAATCAATACAGGAAAATGGGTGGACAGATATCCTTTGATGGCTCATGGGTTCCTTCTACTGTAGACCATGAAAACCACCGGGTTGAAATCGTAGCATCTACGGGCTCAAGAGGAATTAGGGTTCCGTGGTTTGATGAGCCTTATTTTGAAGAGCTTTCTATGCAAGAGGGAGCTATTAGGCTTGATCGTTTTAATAACGGGGCTCCACTTCTTGACACTCATGAGAATTCGAGCCTAAGCGATCAAATCGGAGTAGTTGAAAGAGCTTGGCTTGCAGACGGAAAGCTTTATGCATCCGTAAAGTTTCGTAGCAACGAGAAAAGCCAGGAGATTTTTCAAGATGTTGCTAACGGGACAATTAGGAATGTATCGGTAGGCTACCGCATTCATGAGATGGAAGAGCGCAAAGATGAGGGTGATGATTATGTGACCCGCACAGCTAAAGACTGGGAGCCTATGGAGCTTTCGTTTGTTCCTATTGGCTTTGATCCCGAAGCTAAAACGAGAAATAGCCAAGATAGTAACCCTATATTAATTAGTAGAAATATATCAGAAAACACAAACGAAAATAAACAAAATACGAACAACAAGGAGTTAGTTATGACGCAAGAGAACAACAACAACACAAGAAACGAAGTATTGGAAATATTGGAAGTAGGCGAAAAGTTTGGCAAGCAGGCGCTTGCTAAGGAATTCATCTCAAACGGAAGAACTGTTGAGGAGTTTAAAAATGAGGTTCTTAGTAGCCTTGGCTCTTCAAAAGTTGCTCAGCCTGCAAGGCAAGATATCGGCTTAAATGAATCAGAGCAAAAGCGTTACTCAATTATCAAGGCTCTTAGGGCTTCTGTCTCTGGCGATTGGAATAATGCTGGCTTTGAGCTTGAAGTTTCTAGGACTGCTCAAAAGCAGTATAAGCGTAGCACTTCAGGTTTTTTGATTCCAAGCGATATTTTGAAAAGGGATATGATGGTATCTCCTCAAGACGGGGTTACAACCGGGGGCTCATTTGTAGCTCAAGAGCTATCGACCAACTACATAGAAATGCTTTTTAACTCGCTAGTTTCTAAAAAGCTTGGTGCTGAAGTTCTATCTTTAAGTGGTCCCGTTGCTTTTCCAAAAGAAACCAGTGATCTTGACGCTTACTGGGTTCAGGAAAATGGTACTCCTCCGTCATCTCAGATCACCACTGAGCAGGTAGCGCTGAGCCCAAAAACTGTTGGTGCTAACGTGAATATCACTCGTGATTTATTGATGCAATCAAGCATTGGTATTGAGCAGTACATCATGAAGCGCCTATCAAACAAGCTTGCTCGTAAAATTGACGAAGCTGTTTTCTTTGGTTCAGGCACAAACAACGAGCCTAAGGGTATTGTTAACTGGCAAGGTGTTCATAAGGTTAATTCTGGTGGCACCGTGACTATGGACACCATCATTGCAATGGAAACCCAGATTGCAGATGCTAACGCAGCATTTGGCTCTCTTGCGTACCTAACTAACGCAAAAGTCATGGGTCTTTTAAAGCAAAAGTTACAGCGTGATGGTATCCCAGGCTATATCTGGACGACTGTAGCACAGGGCGAAGGTATTGTTAATGGCTACCCAGCTCACTATAGCAATATGATCCCATCAAATCTTGGTGATGAAAAAAGCTTATCAGCAATGATTTTTGGTAACTACAATTCTATAATTCTTGGAGAATTTGGATATTTGGACATTGAAGCAAATCCTTGGAGCCACCACGCTTCAGGAGCTATCAACGTAAGAGCGCTTCAATCTTGTGATATCGCAATCACTCATCCAGAAGCGTTTTCAGTTGTTTCTGATGTCAAAACCAAAGGGTAGGTAAAGGCATGAAAGATTTTTTTGAAAAAGATCTTAAAAACCTTTTTAGTGACTGCTTTTCGGATGAAGTAATTGTTAAGACGGGGGATCTAGCAGGAAAAAAGTTCAAGGTGCAGTTTGATACAAACGGCCTTGAGCGCAACCTTGCTGGCATTCCTATCTCAACGAGCGGCGCAGTGATAACTGGGCTTGCCTCAGATTTTACTGGCCTTGACACCTCGGACACCATCGAGGTGTTAGGCATCGAGTATAGCATCTCTAAGATTCTTAGAGATAACACGGGGCTTATACGCATAGAGACCTTGGAATGTTTAGGCGGGGGAGTCGTTCACGGTGAGCTTTGAGAGAAATATTGAAAATCTTGAAAGTTTAGTGAACCGCTTAGGCTTGGGTTCTCAGGAAGCTGAGAAAGCTTTAGTAAGAGCCTTAAACAGAACTATTAGAGCTGTTTCCACTCTCTCTGCAAGAGAAATTGGAAAAGGTACAGGCGTTAAGGTGAAGCTAATTAAATCGAGGATGAAGGCTTATAAAGCAACTAAAAGAAAAACCTTTGCAAGCCTGTATACCCTTTTGTTTAGCCTTCCCGCAATTATCCTTGGTGAAGCAGTACAAACTAAGGATGGTGTTTCGGTTGGTGGACACTTTTACCCGGATGCTTTTCTTGTGCGGAATGTAAAAAGAAAAAGCGGAAGCCGGGACATGATTTTAAAACGAGTGAAAGACTCAAAGTACCCACTTAGAGAAATGCGGGTATCCATAGCTGATTCTGTAGACCTTGAAATGTCAAGGCAGGTCACAGAGCTAGAAGATAGACTGATTAAAAATTATATCCGTGAGCTAGAAGTTTTAGCCGGATTTTTTAAATAAGGACAATAAACGTGAGCGAAGTACAAATATTTAAGCCGATTTATGAAGAAATAAAAAGGCGGATTGAAAGAGAATTTGGTGAAAAATTAGAAGTTAAAACCGAGTATCCACGCTCGAAAGAAATAAAAAAGCTTCCGGTTTGTTTTGTGGAGATGACTGATATCTCACCCGGCACTGACCCAGGGACGGGACAGGTGGAGCTTAACACTCGTTGGGAAATAAGAGTTTTACTTTCTGCAAAGCAGGAAAATGTAAAAGTTGCAGTACGGGACGTATCAGCTCGGATTGGGGCAATGTTTCATAGTAAAGTTCTTGCTCCTTTTGCTTTTCCGGCTAAATACCTTGGCTCTTCTGATGATCATTTTGATTTCAAAGTGAAAGATATTGAAAGCTGGGTAAGCGAGCTTCAAATCGTGATCCGGGTTGGAGAAAACAACTGGGGTAAGTGGGAGTTTTTCCCCGAAAATCTGGAGTGGGATAAGTACCTAGATGAAGAGTTTGCTAGGGATAATACCACTTACCATAACCAAAAACATGAAAGTTCATATTTTAAGAATTCATGGCAAAAAGAGGGGAATTAAATTGATTGACCACAGCTTTCAAATTGCAGAGTTAACGAGGCAGCTAGCCAACACTGTACTAGTGGGTTTTGTTGCGTCTGTTGATATTGAAGCCTCCCGCGTCAAGGTTGTGGTTGATGGTATTGAAAGCGATCCGATCCCAGTTTTAAGTCAACGAAGCTCAGCCGGTGATTGTAGCTCTTGGCTTCCTGAAAAGGGAGAGCAGGTGCTTATCTTAAGCATTGGGGGGGATTTATCCTTTTCTTTTGTTATTGGCTCCATTGCTCGTATTTCTGATTCAACGAAGACATCGAGCGATTTTAAGCGCTACTCAGATGGAACCACGGCCCAGTACGACAAGAAGACTTCTACTCTTACCATCGATACTACCAAGGCGAAGGGTAGCAAAATTATTGTGAAGGCAAACACGCTTTCAGTTGAGGCTGTAAACGCCTCAATAAAGGCTGACAAGCTAGACATTAATGCTAAGACATTAAACCTTAGTGGTTCGACTGTAAAAGGTGATTTAACGATCGAGGGAGCCCTTAACGCTCAAAGCGTTGCTGCACAAGGTGTTTCACTTACTGAGCATACACACCAGTACACCGCGCCGCTTCACCCAGCACCAGCACCAGGGGAAAGCTTGCCACCAACGAAGGAGGCTAGCACTGATGATGTGTAGTGTGACAGGCCGCTTTATCTCAGATGAGCTAGAGCAGGTAAAAAGATCTATTCACGATGTTTTAACAACGCCTAAGGGCTCAAGGTGCATGAATAGAGAGTATGGATCTAGACTTTTTGATCTAGTGGATGAGCCAATCAACAAAATTGATATCTATGCAGCCGTAACTGAGGCTATTGAGCGTTATGTGACTAGATTTGTCATAAAAAAAGTAATCTGCACAGCTCCCACACCAGGAGCTTTAGAAATTGAGATAGAAGGGATTTATACCACTCGAAACCAAAGACTTAAAACAATAGTGAGTATATAGCAATGGATTATCTAGCAGGAAAAATTGAAAAGGAAAATATCACCTCAGGCATTGACTTATCAAGGCTTCCTGCTCCTAAGGCTATTGAAGATGTTTCGTATGAGGATATTTTGGAGCAGATGAAATCTACTTTCCTTAAGAAAATGAAAGCAATTGAACCTGCCTATGAGCTTTATGAGAGCGACCCAGCTATGAAAATCCTAGAGGTAGCAGCTAGGCGTGAAGTCGGTCTAAGAGCAAAGATCAATGATGCTATTAGAGATTGTATGCTTGCTTATGCTGATGGGTCTAACCTTGATCAGATAGCAGCCTTGTTTCAAGTCGAGAGAAAGGTATTTACTCAGCTTGATACCCTTACTGGTAAAGCCCTTAAGGAGTCTGATGCTAGCCTGAGAAATAGGGCTCTATTATCCTTTGAGCGCTTCTCGACTGCAGGAGCCGAGGCAGCTTATGTCTACCAAGCTAAAAAAGTTGGTGCAAAGCTAGATCTATTTGACGTTAAGGCATATACGAAGCAAGCTGGCCACGTTTATGTGACATTGTTATACAAAGATCATAGCAAGCGCACAGACAAAGAAACGAAAAAATTAAAAAGAGATATCATTGCTGAGCACTTAAACCGTGATGATATTAAGCCTCTGACTGATATTCTTCACGTTGAAGATGCTGAGCTAGTTGACTTTGAGCCCAAAGCTACTCTTTACGTAGCTTCAAGTAGTGCTGCTCTTGATATCGTGAAAGAGAAGGCTATTGAAAGCTTAAAGAAGTTTGCTGCCCAGTCTTACAGGGTTGGTGCAGATATCTCTTTATCGTCACTATATGCAGCTCTCAGCGTTCCAAACGTGTGGGATGTGACCCTTAAGGGCATGAGCGAAAATCATATTATTAATAATTCCCAAGTGGCGCGGCTAATCATTAAAGATGAGAATTTTTCTGTGGAGGTAAAAGAGCGATGAAAAGCCTACTTCCTCCAAACTCTACCCCTTTCGAAAGAGCACTTGAAGAGGCTTTGTACTCTTCCACTGCTTTGGATGTGGGCTTTAATGAACTCTATAACTATCAAACGTGTGCGAAAGAGCACCTTTCCTATCTTGCATGGACCTTAGGAGTCGAGATTTGGGGAGATGATAGCCGGATGAGCGAGCAGCAAAAAAGAGAGCTTATCAAAGAGTATATCGGCATTAGAACGCTACGAGGCACGAAAGCTGCAATCGAAAAGGCATATGGCATCTTAGGGGTCAAGGTAACGATTGAAGAAAACCCTAGACGTAAAAACGAAGATGGAAGCTTAGGTGATCCGCTTCCCTATAAATTCCGGCTGAAAATCAAAGGTCAGTCAATCAGTGAGCGATTCAGAAGCGAAATCATGAGGATGACAGACCTGCTTAAACCTTTGAGAACTGAATACTTTTTTGACATTAGTTACGAATTTGATGGTCCAAAAATCAAGCTTGCACCCATGCAGCGGGTAACAGGCATTGTAAGGATAAAAGGCGAATTATTATGAAGTTTTTTATTACAGATGCGGGAAGAAACGCAATTGCAGGAGGAGTGCCTTTAAAGCTTGACAAAATGCTTTTAGGCTCTGGATACCGGGAAAAAGACCCTTTAAAAAATCAGTTAGAGAACTTTAAGGAAGCCTATCCTATTGATACCTCGGTGATAGTAGGAACTGGACGGGTGCATGTCACGGCTCTAGCAGATGGTGAGAAGGATTCTTACAAGGTTACTGAGGTGGGTTATACACTTGAAGATGGTACGCTATTTGCTTATGCAGCTAGTAAAGATCCCATCGCATATAAGCTTCCGGGTCAGGAGATGCTATTTGCATTTGACTTAGAAGTAGGTGAAATCGATGTCATTCACATTGATGGACCGGGGGAGAGGCTTAACCTTAATCTAGCTGAGGAAGTGGCAACGCTTGCGACCAATCTTATAAAAACTCAGACCCTACAAGTAGAAATGATCGACGACCTAGCGAAGTTAAAGGCGGATAAATAAATGACTCTTGAAAGTCAAATTGCAAAACTTACAAATGAAACCACAAAGCTCATTGATGTGGTTAATCAAAAGCTAACGAATGCTCTTTACGAAGTAAATATTCTTAAAAATCTTCAAAGCTTTGATTTTTTGGTTTCCAAAGAATTTAAAATAAAATCGATCAAAGAGGCTCAGGATTTAGTTATAGAAGAGCGCATAAAAACAGGTGATGAGGCTAGGCATTACACGATTCTTGTTAGAAGCTTTGTTGATACAAGCATTGTGGTGACGGTTTCTAATATCACGCTCTTGTTTCCTGATAATGTATCTTTTGCGTTAGTGGTCGGTAAGCCTGCAATTGTCATAGGAAACGAATCACAAAAAGCTGAAAACGTCATTATAAGAGGCGGAGCATACAAGTATCAAACTTACTCAGATGATAACACCCCGGTTGTGGTTGTTAATGGATGGGCTCAGGTTTGGAATATCAGAACGGTGGGTGCTAACTGTGACCCCAAAAGGGCAGGTTTAGAGCATCTTGGGCCTGTATTTAATCAAGAAAAATAAAAAGAAAATATTTAGGAGATAAAAATGACGGAGAATTATTTTCACGGGGTAAAAATCGAGGAAAAGACCGACGGTCTTGCAGGGATTACCCTCAACTCTAAGACTGTAATCGGAATTGTGGGCAGTGCTGTTCAGGGTGAAGAAAATGTGCCTGTTTTAATCAAGAAGGCTATTGATATCACTGAAAATTTTGGAGAGGATTCAGAATCCCATACTCTTGTGAGAGCCCTTAAAGCAATATTTTTAAATGCAAGCCCTCTAGTTGTTGCAGTTAGGTCGGACGCTGCCGGAGATCTAGAGAGTAAAACGGGGGTTTATGCCCTGCTTAAAGCAAGCTCTAGCCTCGGTTATGTTCCTAATGTGATCTTAGCACCGGGAATTGAAGAGGTTGACACAGCACTTGAAGCCGTTGCCAAGAAGTTAAAGGCAGTTGCTTTACTTGATGCCGCAACCCAGGCAGAAGCAGCGACTAAAGCAAGTAGTAATTCATCTTCAAGGCTCTTTCTTTGTACTCCAAGTGTAGTAGGCGAGGGGAAAATAGGAACTATTGGCCTTTCTGCTTTTGCTGCCGGCGTTATAGCTGCAACTGATGCGAAAAAAGGCTTTTATGTGTCTCCATCTAATAAGCCGATAATGGGCATTGATTCACTGACTGAAGACGTTGACTGGTCGCTCTCAGATGAGAACTCGGATGCAAACGAGCTTAACAAAAAAGGTATTACCACAGTAATTAAGCATAATGGCTTTAGGCTGTGGGGTAATCGCACATTAGGGAAAACTCAAGACGAAGACAAGGCCAATGTCTTTATTAATGTGCGGAGAATAACGGATAGTATAAATACATCGATTCAGCAATCAATGCTTGATAATATCGACAAGAATATTAGCCGTGAATATGTCCAGAACGTCACTGAGTCGGTCAACTCATTCCTAAGAAGAATGAGAGCAGTGGGCGCAATCATTAACGGTTATTGCTGGGCTTCTGAGGAAGATAATACAGCAAAACAGATTAAGCAGGGAAAGCTTACTTTAAGCTTTGATTATACCCCATCATACCCCGCTGATCAGATTAAATTTAAAAGCATAATTACAGAAAAGTACATTAAGGAGATTTTTTAATATGGATATGCCTCATAAATTATCAAATTTTAATTTATATGTAGCTGGTAAGGGCCTTGCTGGAACAATCAACGAGATTGTCTTACCTAAAATCACTTACGAGACTGAAGACCATTTGTCAGGTGGAATGAGCGTTTCAACTCCAATTGAGAAAAACCTTGCTCCACTTCAAGCTGATTTTACCTTAGCTGAATATGATGCTGACATCATCAAGCTTATGGGATTTAAGGCAGGTGGGCCGATTAATGTTACTGCTCGGGGAGTTTTAAAAAGAGATGACTCTGTGATTCCCGTTGTTGCAGTTTTGGAAGGCGTTATCACTGAGCTGGACCTAGGAACGTGGAAGCGTGGTGATGATAGCGAGATGAAATTTACTCTCAAAGCTAACTATTACAGGCTTGAGTCAGCAGGTGAAACCCTTATTGAGATCGATGCAAAAAATCTTATTCAAAAAATCGGCGGCGTAGATGAGCTTGAGCTTGTTCGTGCTGCTCTACTTCTTTAGAGGGGCATTTATAAATGGAAAAAGTAAACACTTTAAAGCTTTCTTATCCTATCGATGTTGATGGAACTGAAGTTAATGAGCTTAAACTTAGAAACCCAAAGGTTATTGACCTTGTAATTGCTCGTAAAAAATCGGGTGATGATGACGAGATTTTCTCAAATGTACTAGCGGCTAATCTTGCAGAAGTAAGTGTTGATGCTATTGGGGAACTTGATATGGCAACGGATATTCCAAGCCTTATCAAGCTAATGGGTGAGCTGTTGACTAATGAGAGCGAAGTTGACAAAAACAAAAAAAATCATCGAGAGATCAAGCTTGACCTAGCTTTCCCAATCCAAAGGCATGGAAAGATTATTGATCACATTATCGTGAAAAGACCAAAGTACAAAGATTGGAAGTATGCAGAGGGATCTGGTTCAGATGAGCTTAGCCAAACTATCAGGCTACTCCATAAGGTTACTGGTCTTGAAGTCGAGGTTTTAAACGAACTTGAGGCTAGTGACTATGCAAGAGCAAGGGATCATATAAACCTTTTTTTGGGGATCAGCCAGTAAGAAATCACGATGATTTTATGGAGCTGGC
>JBGCDR010000441.1:0-4740 GCA_045105515.1 Oligoflexales bacterium | reverse complement strand
TTATAAAGCATCAAGTTGGCCTTGATAGGACAAAAATAAATTAGTACGAAATAGTTGAATTAACTGATGTGTCGGAAAATTTAAACAAGTAGTTATACTGACTCAATTAAGAAATAAAAGCATTTCGGTCAATGCTCCTGTTTGCACTGTTCTTATTTTTGTTACCTTATCGAAAAATATGAACTGTATTTTGATAGAGACAAACTACTTAAAAGTGCAAGAAAAACAATTAGGTATGCAAAGGAAAATAAATCTAATCGCTTAGAAAACAAAAAACGTTTCTTGCTTTGGTACTTAGGCTAACTTTAACAACCAGCACACCCGTCGTCCTAACCATGCTTTGCATGGTTAGGACTGAGTCAATGCAATGATGGTTTTTGAACGGTTTAAATGGTCATTTAATCAACGATTTTATAAATATAATGGTAAAGTATGCGAGTATGGTCAAAGCCTTTTAAATTGACTTAAAACCGTCATGCGATAACTAGTGTTTTACTGGCTTTATTTGGTGGTTTTAAATGGAACTATGTAGATGTTCTCTGTGCTGTATAAACGAATATATACAGGATGTTATGACTTAACACACACATATTTCTAGGCTTCATAAGAAGGGTCTGTGAAAGTTGGCTGTGGATATCAGTGATTGGTATTAACCCCTTCCAATTGAACTACCGCGTGAAATGTGTAAGATAACCTGGCGGCTCTAATCTCTTACAATATTTAGTGAGGCAGTTAGCATGTCGGAAGTTATGAAAGCAACAAAACAGAGACTTATAAAACTGAACAATCTCTTAACGTCACTTAAGAAAGGTGAGAGATTTGAGATAACCAGACTAACCATGGTCAAGAAGATGTGTAATGACTTGGATGACGCAAGAGCCTTTGCTTTTCATATGGCATCTTGGGCGAAGGAAAAGTACAAACCTAAAAGTAATGACGAGTACTTTGCGCTAATGGAAAGAGCCATGAAACAACTGAAAAAAACGCTTCGATCTCCCTCAGATACCCACCTAACGAAGCTTCGTTCTATACATTCGAAGCTTAAAGAAAGACAGTCAGAAACTAGAAATATTCCTTTCGGGGTAGCTAGAATTATCGAGTCTAGGGAGTTGTTAACTGTTGAAGAAGCCATTGAATGTTGCTTAACATCAAATTTAGAAACAGCAAGGTACTGGGCTTACCAAATAACAAGAAACTGTTGTGATGTTTATGATGGGAAAGGAGAAGGATTAAACAAAGGATCTATTCAAGCTGTAGATGCTGTAGTTGGTTTCTGGAACAACCATTACGGACATAATTTAAATGCAGCAAATAATTAATTGGTTTCCAACAATTTAGGTTTAAGTACACCATGGATGATAAAATTTACTTTGAGAGCAGTATCGGTATAGACAGCAACGAAGATCAAAGCAATAACTCTTACCCAGATCTTTGCAGGTCTTGTAATAAGTTCTCGAAACAAACCATTGTTCAGTCATGCTCACTTTGCACGAAGCTAGGATTTTTTGAGTGGATACTGTGTGAGTTGAATCAGTCGGTTCAGTCAGGTAACAAAGATTTTATATGTAGGGCCTATCAACCTGCGCTAAAACTAGCTGGAGAACCTACCGAAAAGCCAGATATACCAAGACCTCTACATTCAGATGAAATCTTGAGACATGCCCAACAGTCAATAAAATATAAAAGTGCTATAGCTAAGCAGAGGTTGGGTCGGGACCCGGACTCAGTATCAGTCACATGTAAATTCCACCTAGTATGGAGCACTAGGTATAGAACAAAGGATTTTAGCGATGGGTCTTTTAATGATGCAATCACATCTGCGTTTTATTCATGTGGAGATAAGATTGGTGGTACCGCTGACCTGTTACTTGTAGCTGAAGACCATGTGCATGTATTTCTGCGAACTGATGGCGAAGTTGCCCTTAATACAATTGTGGGGGTTCTAAAAGAAGAGTCCATGAAGACGATCAAGGCGCAGTTTAAAAACATGTCTCATGATATTTGGGATGACTCGTACTTTTCTGAAACTATGATGTAGAGCGTTAGATTGATTAACCTTCCTATATCAAGTATTTCATAGTTTAATCTTTATTTCCTTCAGTGAGCGCTACTTCTCTAATTTGGAAGCAAGGGGTTTTGTCCGTGTTTCAAAGCTTCTTCTCCTTGTTGACAGTGATCCATTTGGAGAGTACTTTTTTTCAGCTAATGTGAAGTATGTTATGTTCAAATGCCTACATCAAATATCACATTAGAATTTCTATACACACCAATGAACTGGAAGATCACTAAGGAAGAAAGGACATGCTAATCAAATTCAGAAATAAAAGATCCTTTAGCATAGATGCTCTGTTATCCTGTTTAGTAGTCGTTAAATATTTGCCTTTATTTCTAATGTTTTTCCATTTATCTCATCGTGGATTTGCCTCCGAATTTAAAGAGGGAGATGTTTTGTCCAGCACGGACATTGCTAAGCTAATATCGGACCAGTTCGAATATCTGGATCGTGCTATTCCTTCGACTTATCCAAAGCACCCAAAAAACATTTTCATAGCTTACGTTGGAGATATCGACATTGCCTCCATTGCTGAGAACTTGCAAGACAAGTACCGAGGGGGCGTAAAAGTGATGGATGCTGACTTAGGGTTTCAGCAATACAGGTACGAAAAGAAGATGCCCATATATACCTATCTCTTCAGAGGTATTCCAAACTGGTTCCTATATTCACTAAATTGGGCAATGAAAAGACAATCGTTATTGATAAATAAAGATCCTAAAGACTTAGAATCAGCTATATTTGTAGCACACGTTCAGGGCGAGAAACATTTCGATAGGACAGTGACCTTTATGAACCCAGAGCTGCTTTTGGAGTTAAAAGAAGGATCGGTTAGAAGGGAAATTTATATCGAAGAAGGGTTAGCAGGAGTAATTTTTATTTCACATAACAAATTTCTTCGTTTTTTCAGATCAGTTAGAGATGCGCGAGGAGGTCCAGATAGAGATAAATGTGGAATTCGAGCAACTAATCTCGAACATACCACTGTTGGTAATTTTATTTTCTCTTTCCGTCATGAAATCAATGTTGGACCTGAAAATCCATTTGTCTTAATGGGGATAGATCCCAAAAAATGGAAGGAAAACAAAAGACAGTATATTAATCCAAGGCTAACTATGTAATTTTAATTCGCTTATAAACTACAGGGGGAAACTATGCGAATGAAATTTAGAGAGATTATATTTTTTATATCCATCATCGGGCTTTACAGTTTTGATTCTTATTCAGCTGCCGATAATGAAGGTGCAAATGTCAATGCAGAAGAAGGCACTAATACAAGTACTTTGCTTGGTGAAATGGCTACGATGGCAGGAGTTCCTGCTGAAAGCGCACAACGAGTTTCTGGGGCTTTTGTCAGAATGGTACAAGAGGTGGACGATTCTTCTTTTATTGATACCTTAGGTTTAACCAAAATGGATGCCTTGCAAATGTTTGGGTCTGTAGCCTTTGTTGGCTTTAATTGTAGAGCCATGCATCAGGCAAATTCAGCAATCGAAAAACTTAGCACCATAGGAGATTTGGGCGAGAAGCTTGGGGAAGCTTGTAAAAATAATGGAGCTGAATGGGCTGCAAGTGAACAGGTAACTGAATTTGCGAGAGGGCACTCCAAAGATCCAAGTAAAATAGCGGAACTTGTAAAAGCAGGTAAATTAGAAGGGGCGGCAGATCCTATAGATTGGTGTAGAATGCAGACTGACCCTCTATTTGATGCAGTTAATAAACCCGTTAGGCTTCTGGGTATCAATCATATTGATGACAACTCGCGTAGAGAAATCGGCAGTATGCTAGAGAGTTCTGGTGATGCCTACGCCCGTCAAATCGACTTTGACTCTACTACTTCTCGGCAAATAGCCATGAGTCAGCAGTTAGATGAAGCCAGCAGAGCAGCAGGCTTTCAAGTTGCTACCGCAAACTCTGGTGCATCTGCACCTTACAAGACCAATAAAGAAGATCTAGAAAAAGTAATATGTGGTGTTCAGGATACAGCTAGGATAAGTGTATTTAGAGTTTTTCTACTCGGTCAGGCAACAGTTTCTTTTGTGCAATTCAATCAACTTCTGAATACCAGAAAATCTTTGAGGGATGCACAGGTTTCTATCGATGGTGTGGAAGAGTTAATTGAGACAATAAGCAATGACTTCAGAACCTTGAGGGATAGATTTAATGAAATCAACCTGTTGGATATGGACGAAGATCCAGACCCTCAAACTCAAAATAGGTTGTTAAGAACAATAAATGTTTTGCAGGCTCATATTCAGGCTCTTGATACTGTTTTAGGAAAAAAAATAACTGAATTAGAAGTTCTAAGAAATCATGTATTAGAACCAAAAGGTAGGGCAAGCGTACATGGAGCAATCTTTAACTTTGCATCCGCAGCAGCGACCTTCTACACAACGGGTTCTATGCAAATGAAAGGCGTAGATAAATGGTTCGGTTATGGTATGACTTGCGCTCAGGCAGGGTTAGGTATAGGAAATACCGTAGCAGCTTGCCAAGCCTACGATCAGATTAAGACTGTTAACGGTCGTCTCGCAACTCTTAGAAGCGTCCATGAGATGTTCAATTTAATTCTGGAGAGAGTTAGAGTACATAACGAACTGGGAGAATAGACCTAGCTTTATAGCTCCCTATAAGTCAGGTAAGCCTTAGCTTTCCTTGACATCTGTCTTGGTTTATATCCATAGCGT
>JBGCDR010000440.1:0-5617 GCA_045105515.1 Oligoflexales bacterium | reverse complement strand
GTTAGCTACAACGTATGAATTAAATCCAGTACACAAACTTGCATTATTTGAACTATCTCTTAATCGATGTATTGTTTGATCAAACCCGTTTATGACATTTGCAGATTCTGGGGAGTGATGGTCTTGCCTAAACTCTTTCAGGATTCTTTTATCTTCAGCACTTCGCTCTTCAAATGCGAATTCAAAGCCGTGATACTTAGCAAACTTCTTAGCCACAGGGACATCCTTAAACATGGACTGACCCTTGACGGTAAGCTTGCCTGCCCTTCTATCAAGATCTTTAAGTAGCTTTTGAATTGCTCCTAGCTGCTTTTGATACCCTGAACCGAATACCGGCTGACTTGATATAATAAAACCATTCTCTATCAATAAAACCATTTTCTCATTACCCCTGCGCGTGAAAGCTAGGGAGTAGTGGGTATTGAGGAGGGCTACGCCCCCTTCAGTAAAAACTTTTACTTCAGATCTTCCCTCTAAAACTCGCGGTAATGGACGGTCAGCTTTGCATCCAAAAAGGTGGGGCTCATTCCGATAAATCGAGCTAACTATCTTCTTAAAGTTCTGGCAACTAGTCGATTCCGTGTGCTTAGGGATAAGCACTAATAGACCCTTAATCACTCTGATAGCCTTTTCTTGTTCCTGGCCCCTGTGCTTAAAAATTAAGGCTGCGCTTGTTATCCAGCGGTTTCTCATACCTGGTTCGACACATTCTGGCGGGGGTAGGTCATCTAAAAAGAACTCTGCATACTCTGGACACTCGATTAACTTTTCCGCCCTTTCGATGTCGCCAAATTCAGGAGAAAGCCATAGTTCGTAGCCTTCAGCCCGGCCTAGGTAATTGACGTTCAACCATTTTGGTCTCTTGCGGTTTTTCACCAGAATGTTACGAAGAGTAGCCCGAGAGATTGAAGTTATTTTCATTAACTCTGCCATCGTGTAGCACTTGCACTGACCCATGTTTTCAAAAAGGTCTACATATAAAGGAGCTAATCTAGCTTCAGTAGTCTTGTTGGTGTGAAGTAGACCGACTTGCTCTTTCTTTGCAGGCTTTTTGCACTCTGGGATCTCGTTGGTGATTCTTGCAAGCTCTGAAAGGACGCTTATTCGTTCACGCTTAATTTGATTGTGGATCTTCCTGTTATAAAAAAGCTGGTGAGCTTGGCTATACTTAGAGGGCTCTAAACGCTTCCAGTTGGGCATATCACGTACAATGCCCTTTGCCGCCGGATCAGCCCCAAGTCCGTTTTTAGTAAGTAGCCTTATAAGCCTATCCTGCACCTGGACAGCTAAGTTAATAGACCTCTGTGCTCCCTCGCTTCCATCTTTGACAATGGGTGAGATCGCGATTCCAATGTGGATGCCCTTGCCGCCAGTTGATCGGGATACAAATAGGAGGTAGTCCATGAGCTGAGGGTATTTTTTCTTAAGGTGAGAGATAACCTTTTTCCAGTCTATCTTTCCACTCTCATCGAACCACTTCTTTTCGGTCCCCTTGGCGTCAATATCTAAGGGAATACAATACGGGATTCTGGTGCCGTCGGGGTTGACCCAGGCTGAGGAGATGTACTCTGACTTGAAGAACTTCCAACCTACACGCTCGGGACTTATTACCTTCACGCCCCCTTCTTCTAAATGAAGGATCTTCTTGAAGGCATGAAACCCTCCTCTATATGAACTTCCTGAATGTAAGATAGTCTCGCTCACGGTGACTCTTTAACGTCTTATAAAGGTGCATTAATACCTTACCAAAGAGCCTTTTTTAACTTGGTACCAGTACTAGTTACTTAAGCGTATTAAGCGTATTAAGCAGTACTAGTTTCTAGATATCTTTACTATCTAGGCTTACAGAGGATTATTTTTTTTTTATGAACAGGATAGAGTCCCCTTATGCACAGGATAGAGTCCCCTTATGCACAGGATAGAGTCCCTTTATCACAGGATATAGAGTCCGATCGTCCGAGAATTAGAAACTGAAGCGAACAAATAGAGTCCCCTTATGCACAGGATAGAGTCCCCCTAAGCACCAAAAGTAAATAGGCATCAATGTCAAAAATATCAATAATTTAAGTATTATGAGCTTTTAGGTATATTACAATTGGTACTAATGTAGAAAACTAGTACTAGTTCAACTTGCCCTACTGATTCATCCAGGTATTTATTCTAATTACTACTTTTTGAGAGGGTACCTTTCTTCCTTGCTCAATTTTAGATAGGTACTCACTTGAGATTTCAAGTTGGCTTGCAAGTTGCCGTTGGGTAAATCCTCGACTCTTTCTAACTTTCCTCATTTCAGATACCAAAGGGTCTAGACAGCTACTTTTCTTAATACTATTCGGCTTCTCTTGAATCGAGTTAGACTGTGAGAAATACTCTATTACTTCTAGTGGAGGGTCGATGAAGACTTTCCAGGTGAGCCATTTTGATACCCACCCCCGTTTTTCAAGGATATCATAATCAGTCTCCTCATCGTACGCCCAATTTTCACATATCTTATTGGATTTTAGAGTGTCTAGGGCTTCTTCGAGTCTCTCCTTAATCCTAAGAGAATTTCTAGTTGGTACTTCTGTTTTGGTTCTTTCCAGTAATGTCTGGATCGAAATTGCTTGAGTCTCATGGCCTTTACTATGCCTTATCCTCCAGATCCAAGTTAAATACCTAGTAAGCCTCTTTTCAAGCTTCCTTCGATAAGGATCAAATTGCAATGCCTTTTCGGTTAATGGGGCTAATGTTCTGCCATCCCCTAATAAGGTAGGCATGAAAACGTCTCCGGGTCGAATCCGCCAGGCGTATATAAACTCTTCTCCTTCTTCAGTTTCTATTCCTACCTCTGAGCTTGTATTTATAGCTGTACTTCGGAAAAAACGTTGTCTTTCGCCAGGTAACTGGGAGTTTTCACCTACCTGAATCCAAAAGTTTCTTAAGATTGCTATCTGTTCTTCGACTTCTTTTTTCTGTCTTGTTCTGTATCCACTACCGCCACCTCTGGCTGACCGCTGCTTCAACCCTCTCAACTGAAGAAAGTCACTCGCTTTCATCTCAATAAACTCATCAAAGTTCCTTGGGTCACTTTTCAGCCACTGAATGCACACCAAGTCCAAAATATCAGCGGTGATATCGCCAAGACTTAGTACATATTTAGCTACTCTTTCTTGCCACTCAACGACTTCCAAATCCGATAATTTAGCCGCAGGATCAGGCATTATTTGTGCTGTTACATTTCTGTTCCGCGACTTAAAATAGGTCCTTGGCCATTTGCATTTGGTATCCCAATGATTCGATTCTACAACAGCAGTCTGAACCTCATGATAAAGGTATGAATTATTTACCAGAGAGTATCCATCTGGCGGGGCTAATTGTTTTCTTTTTTGGACTTGATTCGATCCATTGCTAGGTTCTCCTCTCAAAAACAATCTCCTTTCGAAATGGATGTACAAATATTTTTTAGTTATACTAAATTTTTAGACACATTCCTAACTTCTCAGAATAAATTTTAATAGTTTGTTTACTGTCTGTATACAGTATATATACAATTTTTTAAAAATAAGTTGATTCCTATTCATTAGGTTTTAAATCTGATTTTATTTTGTTATAATTTTGGTAGTTGTTTAGAAAATTACTTCTAAGCGGAGATTTTATCTAAATGCCCTCTAAAAAGAGTACTAGATGTGCAAAGTCCATTGTCTTTATAAATAAAAAAGGTGGTGTAGGGAAGACTACATCTGTAGTTACAATTGCATCCTATTTAAGCAGTATAAATAAAACAGTTCTAATAATTGACTGTGACTCTCAGGCAAACTCAACAACAAGGTTTTTAACTGAGCCACAAATTGAAAGCACCCCATCTCTGTACGACATGCTATCCAAAAATATACCTTGGCAAAACTGTCTTGTTCAGGCGGAACAGTACCCCAATATCGCGGTTATCCCGGGGTCACTTGAGTTAGACGACGCTTCGGGAGCATTAAAAAGAGTTAATCAAGCATTACCTCAGATAGCATTAGAAGAGTCTCTGAAGGGAGTTAAAAAGCATTTCGATTATATTTTTTTTGATTGTGCTCCCAACACAGGCATCTTAAACCAAGCAGCACTTGTAGCGGGTGACAGCTTTATCATACCGACAGACTGTACAACTGATGGCTTATGTGGGGCTGACGTTATAGTGGATATTGCAAAAGCATTGGGTAAACTCAGTAAGACGAAGTATTTAGGTCTACTTATATGCAGCTACGAAAAAGAAAATTCGAAACATATGCAAGAATTCCGAACTTTACTGGAAGGATACAAAGACCACCTAATTAAGCCAAAAATACCTGCTACATCTTATATTCCAGCCGCAGGGAATAAAAACAAAACTATTTTTGATACACATCCAAACCACAAAGCTTCTAAAGCATTTATCGAAGTTACTAAATCCGTCATTTTGTAGATTGAGGAGTAATAATGACTAAGAAAAAAACCCCAGGTAAAGCTCCTGGAATAGATCTAGATGGAATTAAACGCTCAGTCTCACCTTCTCCCACAGAAACACCAGCGGATCAACCTATAGAATCTACAGAGGATGCTAAAGGTCTTCTTAACGCTGTTGCACGGGAAATCGAAGCGGAAAAAGAAAATGAAGAACTTACTACACTATCCGCACGTGTACCTAAAGACGTAGCAAGAAGAATTAAACGAGAAGCACTGGCCCATGATCTAAAAGTTGGTGTGTATCTTCGTAAAATCCTAGCTCACACTTTTCCACCCCTATCTACTTGAATAAGGAGCCCATCATGCCATCAATCACTCAAAGCCTTAGTGCCACAGCCAAGAAAACCTACAATAGTTTAAAGAAGGAATATGACCCTGAATTGGTTTTTGAGGAACTGCTAGGCCAATACAAAGGTTTTAGCAAGGCTGAAACGGAGAAAGAAAAGCTTGCTAAGAAGCTAGAGTATAGCAAAGAAAAGATCGCCGAATTAACAAAGCAGCTTAAAGAAAAACCATCAACAACAAGCGAGACCGCTAAAATGCAAAACCCTGATACTACCGCCATGCTAAATGGAACTATTGCCGCTCTGACATCACTTAACGAATCCTACGCTCGCGAAAACGAGAGGCTTCTCAAGATTGTCAATTTCAGTGAATACGACGAGAAAATTAACGGCCTGAAAGCTGAGATAACTGCACACTCAAAGACCATCCTAGAACTTCGAGACTCCCTCAAAGCTGAGAAAGGAAAGTCTGTAGACCTTGAGATAAAGGCTATCGATCTTGAAAAAGAAAAAGAAGAAACCGTCTCTTTACTAGAAGGCTCAAAAACAGAAGTTAGCGAACTAGTTAATAAGCTTGCTAAAGCTGAAGATGCTAAGGCACAATTAGAGTCAACAGTCACTTCATACGTAGAAGAGCTGCGGCGATATAAGGACAAGGTTGAAGAGATGAAAACTCAGATTCCTCCTGTACCCCCAGCAGGCCAAGAAAGCCCTGAGGTAAGCAGTTATAATGCGGATCAATAGTTGAAAGCCTTGCTGCATAAGGATTTTGACTGTCTTTGCAATCAGCGTTTACTTGCCAGGTTCATTCCACGATTAAATAGTGTATATTTTTAGGGCTTTAATGTCTGAATAGCCTGGCCCTC
>JBGCDR010000439.1:0-29936 GCA_045105515.1 Oligoflexales bacterium | reverse complement strand
AACAAATACTTCATAGCTTGAAATTCGATGGCTTTTACCATCCAAAGTCCTGTGTCTAAGGTTTACAGTTACTGACTTATCATTTGCGTCGTAACTTGCTGTCATGTTTGCGGGAGGATGTCCAAAAGAGTTTGTTGAGAGTATGAACACTGTGGATAAAGACAATAAAAATTTCTTCATGGTAACCTCGTATTGTATTGTTCCTAACGCTGACAGGGATACTTGAAATATCCATCGAGATCAAGAAAAATGATTTTCTTGTGTATTTATTGACCGCGCGAATTGATTTACGTTTTACTTTATATCATAACATTAGGATATTTTTTATCTTAAAACGCTCGATGCTAATTACTCTACAAATGGGTACCTTCAATAACAATAATAAGAAAGCATGAAACATACCTTATACGCGAAAATGTTAAACGAATGTTAAACAAATAGATGCAAACACATCAAAATTGAAGCAAATTGATCAAATATCGAACACGTCTTTAGGCTCTTAAATTTAAGTTAAATTTAATGATTTTTGCAGCTTACATTTTCGCTAATTTCAGCTTTGGGAGCATGAGGTCGCTGGTTCAAATCCAGTCACCCCGACCACTTTAAAGCTCAACAAAATTAGACAGATATAACCTCCTCATGGTAGGTTTTTTTTTGCCCAAAATCGAAAATGTTAACAAAAAGTTAACATCAGCTTCCAAAAACTAATTCGAATTTGGGACTCGTGATGGCCTTTGCTAGCTCAGAAAGGCGGTCGTCAGTCCTGTGGACATAGCGCTGGGTGGTCTCAGAGGTCTTGTGGTTTAAGAGCCTGCGAACGTCTTCAAGGTTTGCGCCATTTTGGAACCAAATTTCTGTACAAGAATGCCTAAGCCCATGAGGTGAGATGTGTTTAAGGTTCAGCTCACTAGTCAGCTTCTTTAAACCTCGGTAAAACTTGCTATGGTCTAGCATACCCCCATATTTTGCCGGAGCCACAAAATCAGCTGGGAACTTGTGCTTGCTTAGCTCTTCAAGGTAGGTATGTAGGGCCTGAGGCATGGGTACAATGGCCCAATCTTTCTGTTTTGGATAAGGTTCGATTTTGTTGATGCTGCGCTTGAAAGCTTCACAAATCAAAATTTGATTCTTTTCAAAATCTATGGATTTCCATCTTAAAGCTTGGATTTCAGAAATTCTTAAACCACTTAAAATGGCAATCCAAATGGCAGGTCCCAAATGATGGTCTTTGCCATGGTTGAGTAAGATCCATGATTCATTTGGCTTTAAATAGGCTCTTTCAGTTCGATGAACTTTTGGGCGGTCCTTTTTAGAAACAGGGTTTTTGCCTAAATATCCGAAGTACTCTACAGCATCTTTGAAAGCATGATTTAGCAAGTTGTAAGCATGTCTTACAGATTGGTCACTCATCCCTTTGTCATACATTTGAGAGAGTACATAGCCAATGTGAGGTGGTTTAACATTTAAGAGACATTGATTTGCTAGATGTCTCTTAAAATAAACGTCATACATTCTTAATTGAGATTTAAACCAGCCTTCAGAAATTTTATGCTTTCTAAATTGAAACCATTCAGCAAAATACTCGTCCACTGTTTTTCGCTTCAAAGAATTTTCTAAAGCAAATTCTTGATTTTTTGACCGAGAGATTAATTCCCTTTCATAGGTTTGTGCTTCAGACTTACGATCGAATGTTAGGGCTGGAAAGAATTTTCCATTAATATCCCTAACTCTAACCACATACCTTATTTTTCCACTCTTAGTTTTACGACAATTGACAGCCATAAATTTCCTTTCATAGGAACTTTAGAGCTTCAAATC
Source organism: Oligoflexales bacterium (assembly GCA_045105515.1). Taxonomy (GTDB): domain Bacteria; phylum Bdellovibrionota_B; class Oligoflexia; order Oligoflexales; family Bog-1112; genus JABSRF01. Next base: position 28,118 of record JBGCDR010000439.1, on the reverse strand, counting down.
TTCGATAGATTGTCAAAGAGCAAAGAGTCTTACTATATAAGATTATCATATTTTCCCCATTAATTTTTGGTTAACAATTCAATCGTTGGATGATTTACTCCATACAATAAGTTCATACTTACAAAATCGTAGGAGCCTTCCATATTTTCTGTAAGGTATTTTCTTCCAATGAACCCATGTATATAGAGTTGAAAGTTTAACTTGTAGAAATTCTGAAGCTTCCGTGGAAGTCATTAAACGATATTTTTCCGATACTTCAAGCATTTCCATTTCAGAAGTTGAGAACTGTTTTCTTGATGACTGATCTGCTATTTTCCTAGATTTAACCACTATATGGTCTTCCTTTTATAAAGATTTTATTCATTTGCATTAAGATTGTGGGTTTATCGTCTTAACAATGCCATTGATTGGCTTGGAGGGGGATCGAATAGGTTTGATTCTAAGATTATTTTACAGCCTATATTTTCCATTCTAGATAAAATCAAACTGCAAGTATTAGGGCAAATTTCAACCCCCAAACCTACCCTTTCCAACCGTTCTGCTGCCTCAAAAAGAACCCCGGATCCAGCGAAGATATCGAGAATAGCATCTCCTTTAAGCGTATGATTTTTGATTGGAATTGAGTAAACACCAACTGGCTTTTCTGTTGGGTGAATCCGATGTTTGTGATTCACGGATGGAACATTCCAGAGTGAAACTTGACGACGATCACCTTTCCAATGATCTGTGACTTTTGCCCCAGCTTTAATACAAACTAAACTTTGTTCATGCTGAAGATGGTACATATGTCTTTGGAGTGAAAAATGATTCTTTGCCCACACAATCATTTGCCTGATATCATATTCGGCATCCATCAGTGCTCTTGATGTAATATCAAAGTACCTATAAGAAAACCAAACATAAAGAACCGGTGCTTGAGCATTGCGAAAGGCATCTCCCCAGCTGACGGTATGATCATTTTTTAGTTTGAGCTTATAGAGCTCTTCATTTGCACAGCGTGATGTATAGCTAATTCCGTAAGGCGGGTCAGTTATGCAGAGTTTAGGTTTCCTTTCTTTTAGAAATTCTTTGATCATAACTTTTGCTGTGCTATCTCCACACAGGAGTCGGTGCTCTCCCATTTTCCAAACATCACCAAATTTTACATCATACTTTTGTTTCATGGTTGTTCCTATGTAGTTATTCCTAAATGAGATAAAAAATTAAGCAGGATTTTGGACAGATGTGGACTCATTTTTTGATTCTTTTTTTTGTGATAGAGAAATGTAAGGCAGTGCTTTGGATAAGATAAGTTTTAGAAAATCATCTTTAGAAATACATCCATTTTTTCTGCAGTACATTTTGAATTCGATTTCGAGTTTATCCTGGCTAGAAAGTGTTTGGTTTTTGATCTCCTCGATGTCTTGATCTGTAAGCAGCATTAGGGATTTTCCAATTACATCATCAGCTTTGACTTTCTTGCCGTGGGACTTTCGGTTACATCTTGCAACAATCGACTTAAGTGTTCTTGCTGTTGGTTTATTGATTCTAATGGGAGTGGTATTTGAGATCGGAGGTTTGTTGGTAGGCTTGGCATTGGCATTGGCATTGGTATTGGTATTGGTATTGGTATTGGTATTGGTATTGGTATTGGTATTGGTATTGGTATTGGTATTGGTATTGGTATTGGTATTGGTATTGGTATTGGTATTGGTATTGAATTCCATCCGTGACTCCATAATTATGGTTTCTAGAAAGTTGCAGAAAGATTGAAAATAGAGAAATCAGCGTAATGAGTAGTTAGTCAGAATATAGAGATAAAATAATAATAGTAATATCAGGGATGTATGAAGTCTTCTTGAGAGAATATTCTCCGCTAATTCTCCACATTTTCTTTAGCAGATTCTTGTTGTATTGATAGCATTTTATTGTCACGATTTTTGAATCTTAGAGTATTGTTGCTTCTAAGAAATTGTCCTACGTTAAAAAATAGTTTTGGAAAATCTCCTTTATAAACTTTGTTCTCAGAGTCGATTAAACGATTCATAACCCTTTCGTTGTCACAACAATATAAAACGAAAGTAATATCATCATTAGAGTAGAATCGTTTTACAATGGATCGGTAACGTGCTTCACTCTTTTCAGATGGCTCGTATTCAATGGCTGTCCAAACAGTTTCGTCACCAATAGACGTCAATGCCATAGCATCTGTATTCAAGCTTGCAAAATCTTTGTAAATCCAGTTAGACGATTTAAGCCACCAAGTTTGCATTTGATTTTCAGTGTAGTATTTCTTTACCTGATCATGCTGCATAAAGTTATTTCTAATGTCGACAAGAACAAGATCATGGGAAATAGCATCGCTTTTCAATTCAACCCGAGATTCTCCTCCAGTTTCTACAAATTTACGATAACCTAGCACAGATAAAGATAGGATTTTTTCTTTCTGAAGACCTACGCGGTTATAAGAAGATGATAATAATCTATTCTTCTGTAAAGTTACAACACGTTTGTAAGTAGTTTTCATAGCATACATGGGGTAAATATCTCGATGAATTTGCTTGTATGTGGCTACTTTAACCTTGAATAGATACTTGAGCAAGTCCTGATCATTTTTGTTTAGATGCATTATCATGCTCCTTAAGTTGAGAATAAACTTTCTTTATTCTTTTGCTATTAAATTTTGCTGCATCTCCTAGCATTGGGTTTAGCAACTTTTTCTTGCCAGTAGCAAACAACTTAGCGATATTTTCGCTTCTAGATTTGATTATCTTTTCTTCAATATAAGGCGCTTGAACTGTCACCTTTTTTGTTCCAAATGACCATATTCCACGACCAGGTATTTCAGGTAATTCGCAGGCATCTTTAGACCCCAAAACAATTAAGCTCCCCTGTAGGGAGTTTGCTCGAAATGCTAATCTTCCTGAAATGTTCTCAGACACTGAGGTAGGGATCACTTGCCGGTCGAGCTTTTGTGTCGCAAGGATCATATGTATTGAAGCTGCTCTTGAGAGTTTGCATATCGAATCTGCCAACTGCCTTGCTTCAAGGGCATCCTCATATTCAGGATCATTTCTTGGTCGATTCATGTATAAGACTGAGCATTCATCGACTCCAACTACGATTCGGTCTTTTTTATCAATTTCAGGGACAATCTGCTTACGATTACATTCTTCTAGGTATCGAAAACGTTCTTTCATCTCTTTCTCAACCATTCTAAGAACAATCAATGCATCTTCCATAGTCTTGACTACTTTGACATTTGGACACTTAACAAAGTCAATCATTTCCACGCCACCCTTTAAATCTACTAGGTACATTTGTAAGTGTTTAGATGATTCAAGGAGACCCATCAGAATTTGTTTGAATGCTACGGACTTTCCGCTTCCAGTCGTACCTGCAATGAGCATATGTGGTAACTCTGATATTGCTTGGGTTATTGTGCCTTCAGTAGATTGCCCAATAAAAAATGAGTCGCGCGGTAGCAATGTGGAAGCTGCCAAGTCAGTGTATTTTACAGAGTCAGGAAATTTTTTGTCATTGAAGCTAATTAAAACTAGCCCCGGTCTAGGCCCCAGTTTAATCGACTCAATATTGGATCGAAAATTAGCCTCTAGCCGCTCTTTTTTTTCTTCAAATTCTGATAGACCTATGCCATTTGCATCGAACAAATAGTTCTTTCTAAATCTATCAAAACGATTGAATTTGAGCAGCTTTGGTGTGTCTTTATGCCCATTAGTTAGACCTATGGATTGAAATACCTTTTGATACTTGGTCCTGCGGCCTCGTGCCCACATCCCTAGGAAAAGAACTATTGGTGAGAGGACAGTAAGATACAAAAACAAGCAATGATAAATAACTGGAATACCCCACATCCAATCCAGCCGTTCAATTGAAAATAATTCAGGTTTTACGTGATGGATCCATTGAATATGCTGGCCTGATGAAGCAATTTGGTACGTAAGATAGCACATTCCGGAAAGAATTCCGATCGTAATTGGAGCATATATTGATATGAGTGACTTTATTAATACCCAAACTCCCATTCCTGAAATTACAACAAATTCATTTAGGTGACTTGATAGTAGACTATCTTTGACGTTACTTTGAGCAATTTGCAGTCTGCCATTATTCTTCATTTTCTTTTCCAGTTAAGGTTTCAGTTATTTTAAGAATAGGGAGGAGTTAAAGAGGAGAGTATTGATATTGCGGATTGATACCTAAGGTGAAAATAGAGCCTAATTCAAAAGCTAAATCTTTCTAGCAACAACGCTAGCAGCTCCAGAAGCTCCTCCGTTTACCGCTCCCAAACCAATATTTTTGGCATCTGAAACTATCTGAGGTTTATGCTCAGTCTGTGAGTCATTTAATATCCCTGAAAAGCATCCGTAAGCTAGAATCATTGTCGGAAGTGGACCAATTATGAGCTGTAGCCATGAGTATATAGCGTAAAATTGATAGATTTTGACTGTTATAAAGCTAGCGGAATATAGTGATATGCCATCAGAAATGCGTCCCCATTCATGCATAAGGTCAGTTGATACTGCAATGGATGTCATCAAATGATATAGGAGGATCCAAAGAGGGGTCCAGAGCAGTACAGAACAATAAAGGGCAAACCAAGCTATCAGTACTTTCCATCTTCCAGCAATCACGAAAAAAACAAGCCACGGAAAGATAAAAATCAAAAACATCTTAACCATCCCTTTGAGGTGGGGGGCTCTTTGAAGGTATTCTGAGAATTTTTCTGCCCTTTCGGCTGTCAAAACAGCACCCACCTGATTCTTTTTCCCAAATAGGGACAAAATTCCATCCCAAGAAGTTAGTTGATTCCAACCTCGAAGAAAGTTTGCCAATGTGCCTCTTACCTCAGATCCTTTTTGCTCCCCGAGAAGATTTTCGTTTTGAGATATGTAGTGATTGACCAAGGTACTAGAAGCGATGAGATTATATTCCTGGCGAATAGAGTCTTCAGTATTGTAAAAATTGTATTTACCGCGATAAGCTTTCCAAAATGGCGCACCCTTTTCTCCTGCGTAATTCAGTAGATCCTGTCTCAACTTATCTTTCAAATCCTTACAGCTTTGCCTACTTCCATCATCCTTAGTGATTTGGATCTCTTTTAGCTCTCGGTCTATGATACCGTCGGTATTGAAGAATGCGTCTATTTTGTCTTGCTGTGCTGCTAACTTAATAAGTGGTAGAACTTGTTCAAAACAGCTATCTGTATAAACATCAATTTTATCCCTTAAGTCAGCATCATCTATGGTCTGGGATCCTGCATATAGAATAGCCTTATAAAAAGCTGCTGGAGCCCCTAGCTCAGAGTTTGAACTAGCAAATAATTCGTCTACAACTTTACTAGCATAGGCAGCTAACTCTTCCGCAGTCCTGGTTAAAAGGTCAAAAATAAAACTCACTTTGTATTTTTCATTAATCACTAGAGTACGGGATGCGACATAGGGGTTATTATGCCAAGAGTTCTCATTATAATTTTTAACCTCGCTTTCACTACCTAACCTTAAAAGGGATATACCTAGAACAAAACATACTAGTAGCTTGATAAAATATCCCGGTCCTACTGAAGGTCCGCTACCAAATGAAGGTGGGAAATATTTGGAAAAATACTTCCAAACTCCTAAAAAAACGGTTACCCCAAGAATTAAAGTTAGAATTGCAAATAAAACAGCATGTGAGCTGATGATTTGTATCGAAGTCTGGTGCAAATGCATACCAATGTAAGTATAATAGGCTTCGTAAGCAGTAGTACTAAACATTTTATCCCCTATCTTGAACACCCTATGCCATCAGCACAGTCGAAGAAAACGCCGTCAACGCGATGATTAATACGGGCATTCTCCGATGCACCCAGTTGGCGTTTGGATGCAGCTGCGATGAATTTTTCACCTTCTTGATTGATCTGAAATAGGATTTTATTTAAAGGCGTTCCTTCAGTCCGTTCAATAGATTGAGTCAACTCGATTTGATCCTTCAAGGCTCCTCGTTTACGTGCTATGTTTTCTTGGTGCTCAGTCGATATATTAGGATTAGTCCCTACCTTGCTTGCTATAAAGTCTAAGGTTTTTGACATATCTTCATTGAATTCACCTACAGCAAGAGCATCTGAAAGTTCCCTGCAATATATCTGTCTTTTTTGAAAAGGTAGAAAAGCAAGGGACATAAGTGTTTGACGGTCCAAGATCTTTTGATTGCCTCCACTTATTTGTTTTAGCTCCTGATCTGAAATTTTTATTCGACTATCACTGTCCGTGATTTGGTGCAGAAGCTTTTCGCAAAGGTCCCGGTGCTTTGCTTGTTTGATTTCAAGAAGGTAGGTGCGCGGGGTGAGATTCATCCGTCTAGGACCATAATCAACACTTATTCGATCTTGCTTGATGATATCCTCACCAATCATTGATTTAACCAAACCAACGAGTTGATCGCCCTTGGTGCTATTGAGGCCGGCCCATTTTGCTGTATCTTCTAGTATTTTCAGGGAATCAACTCGCTTACCGGCCCAGTCGGTGAGTTTTCTATCATGACTGTTATTACAAACATCCATGGCTTCCTCAAAATTCCCACTTTTTGCATCAATCTGACCTCTTACGCATTGGGAACGTTCTTGATAGAAGTTTGAAACCCTTTGATCTATAAATCGATTGATAGCTTGGCATTGCTTGAGTCTCATGTCTGTAAGAAAGCTTGCCCTTAAGCGAAACTGCTTCAATATGGCACACCATGTTGGGCTCATATAGCAGACGGTCAACATAGGTGAAGCAGCGATGATACCTTGGCCAAGATTTTGAAGGTAATTTGCATTGAGGATATTTTTTAGTGCAGCTTGCATGGTCGATTTAAAATTGATTTTTCCACAATCAGAGGTTACTCCTACTTCGACATCTAAGCTAATAGGAGCTTGTCGGTTAAATAGTGGATCTTCGAAAGGAGAGTAAGATTTGTAGAGGTAATCCTGAGGGCTCACTTTGCTACTTGATTTAAAACCCATGCTAGCTAAAGCATGACTAGATAGAAATAAAGATAATAGAAATAGATGATTATACATACTTCCCCCCAATATTGAATCATGATTGTTTGAGTTTTCTTAAGCTTGCTCATGACTAACTAAGAACTTCAATGCCGCCCATTTATTTGAATGTTTTTCGAAGGCATTAATCACTTTTGCAGTGTCTATGGCATTTGTTGGGCACATCCAACGATCATATGATGTTTGTCTGTAGCGAAAGGCCCCTGCAATGCTTTTGCTTTTATTCAGGTAATATATATCAGCATATAGGCCTTTTTTAGTCCTTAGAGATCTAATAATTTCATTGTTTGCTTCATTAAGCAGTGAAGATTTTTTTGCAATGTAATCGACATTATCAGAACTCATTTGCAGAAAGATAAAATTATCAGCTACTCCCCAAAAAGCTTTGCCAACCTCAAGGTCAAAATAGTTTTGCGGCCTTGGAGTTAAGGTTATCAACCAGCAACCCCTTTTTCTCATTGTTTCAGCAAAATCTATGGCAAAGTCGCTAAATGCTGGATTGTTTCTCCCTAGCATGGCAAACTCCTCCATAACTAAAAATCCAGTTCTTCCAGCATGTTGAGGTAAACTGAGAATGCAGCGAATCTCTTCAATGACAGCCATAGTCATCAAGGTTTGTAGAGTCGGATCGCTATCCAGTGCGTCAAGATCATAGACATAAAAGAGGGTATCTGAATTGAGAGATGAAGATTGACCTGCAGTAAAAAAGGCTGCATAGGTGCCGTCCCCATAAAACGGTTTCAGTTTTGAAACTAAGGTCTCAATAATCGAGCGTTCATTTTCATTTTTTCCCTGCACTAAGCTTCCAAGTTCAACAATGAAATCATTCATATCAATGGTGACTGGGGTATTGTCTTTCTGCTTGATAAACTCGCCTTCAATATAGTCTAGACCATGCCGGTCTAATTTCTTCAGGTAAGCTAATTTTAGAGCTTTAGAGACTAAAGTGTGATGCTCACTTTCTACGGAGAAACTAGGTGAGGTCAATTTCAATGCCATCGAAATCATCTTAGTTAAAAATGCAATTTTTTCTTCGTTGTAGATTCCGCGAAATGGAGAAAATGGAATCTTCTGATCCCGCTTAAAAACTGTTAAATCACCATCATAGTATTGGCTTAGCATGCCATAGCTAGATTTTTTATCGATAATAAAGACAATTGGCTCTGGGCTTAGCTTTTTTGCAGATTGGAGCCAATCAACAACAAAAGCGGACTTACCAGATCCAGTATCGGCAAGTACAACTGTATGATTGGAGGTTTCATTTTCTAGCAAGGAGAAAGGTACAAGATTATTCTCTCTTGATAGGTGAAGGCCAACTGGCTTTTTTAATCCCCTAAAAGAATCGAATACAGGAATGAAATTTATCGCATCAGATCGCAAAATCCGGATCGCCCTCCTTGTAGAGAGGTCTGCATCAGGAGTATAGCCCAGTGGTAATCCATTCATCCATAAACCTAAGCCAATATCTGTTTCGGAAATAACTTCACACTCGAGGTGGCTGTGGCAGATATGACAAATCTTGCGTGTCTTATCATCCAGTTCCTCATCAGTTTTGCCATCGATTATAATACAAAAAGTCATGTGTAATACGCGGTCATCAAGAGCTAACTTATACTGAACTTCATCGATCTCAGCTTTTTGCACCTTAGCCTTAGCTGTAGCAGCATTTTCAAGAAAAAACTCCTTCATTCCCAGGAATTTCTTTACATCTTGATACCTTGGAAATGAGTAATTGATGCTGATTCGAAAAGGAAAGTTTAAATCAACGAAATAAGCCATCCCTCCAGGATAGGAGTGGCATGGAGCAGTTTTTATGGTCAGGACCCTTGTCTTGTGCCCTTCACATTCAATCCCTTCATAGTTAAGCTTGGGTGTTGAGAAAATTAGTTGATCTGATATGGCTACATTTTTATTTAGAGGTGCAAAATCTCGCTTATAATAGGACTCAGGATTGAATTGCCTCCTAATAATTCTTGCAAATTCTTCACCTCCCAACTGCTTTACAGAGATATCATTATTTTCTTTGAAATCTTTGAGTATATGGTCAAATCGATGCAACTCATTTTTAAAATCTTTTAATTCACGACTTATACTTGCATTAGACTTCGATAGCTCATTTAGCTTTACTTTAAAAGGCTTTGCTAAGAAGTACCTTATGGAAATCAGAAGTTGCCTTTGAAGGGGGCTTGTCTCAGAAGTTTCCAAGCAATCTTTTTGAATTAATCTAAGTTTTTCGTCGAACAGTGCTTTTGAAACAGGATGAGGATCTTCAAAATTATCCTTAAGTTCCTGAATTTTATTGTCTAATGGAGAGTATCTAGAGCTGTCGAATAGTACCTGTAGAGCACAATTTTCTGGCAAGGAAAACCACTGCCTCAATGATGAAACAGATCTTAAAACTTGGTCCTCTGTCATAGACTCATGCTCAAGAAGCTCAACTTTGAATACTGCCCCTAAAGATCCATCCTTTAATTGAAAAATTCCTAAGTCATCCAAGTATTCCTCATAGGGTAAGAGACTTCCTAGAGACTCGGGTCTTTTTAAAAGGGCTTCAGTAAATACATTACGATTTCTCAAGACGTTTTCAATTGCTTTCATTGTGTAGACTCACCTTTTCTTTTTTCATCCTTAGGTATTACCAATGGCTTAATTTCTTGCTCCTCAACCTGCCAGTGTGACCTTATAAGCACCGTGCGGATCCATCCCCCGCGAAAATAGTCACCATTAGGCATCTCACGTGAGTGAACCCAAATATCTGCGATCTGTGGTGTTGTCCTTACAGGCACTAACAAAGGATGATCTACAGACTTAAGAGCTTCCTCGATTTCATAGGTGCTTTGATAATCAGCTGTTTTTTCGAGTAAATTTAGACTAGGTGCTCTGTTTATTGCGCAAGCTCCAAGCAAGTTAGCTAGCACTAATAGCTGAATAAAATTCATAAAATCTCCTACTGAAAAATATTGCTGAGGTAAAAGGAATTACCATTGGTAGTTTTTGCTCGTTTAAAATACCAATTGGGTAGCCGAGTTTTTTCCTGGACTATAATCCAAACTTCTTGGCCAGATCCGATATTAATCGTTGGTAGAAGGCTCTCGGCATGTTGCAGATACCAATTAGTGATAGTATTTGCAGCGCTACTAGCTCCACCTGCCGCGATGAATTTCTGCTGAGATCCAGAAATCATAGTGGATGTCCCTTGAGAGTCCCTTAGCGTGTTTGTTTGCGCTTGGCTCACTGCAGAGCTTATTCCCTCTACCACCGAAGAGAGAAAAGCCATTGCGGCAACTTGATCTCGTTTACTACTAACTTTACCTTCTATGGCAAATGAATTATCTTTTCCATCAGCAACGAATCCAGAGATTTTTTGTTCAAAGGACTTACCGGAGCTAGATACACATGAGATCTTAGCTACTTGCATCTCGACCCGTTCTATTGAAAGGTTTCCGGTAGATTTAGCAATAAGGAAGCAACCCGAAAGGTCTATTTGACTCTTATTAGGACCAATGAAAGCATAATCAGCTTGGAGTAAAACCGGTAGAGCCTTTCCTTCTGGAGCTTCTATTCCGGTTAAGAGCTTGGCTTTCACAAAAGAGCCTGACGGTATCGTAACAGAATCACCTAGCGATTTTTCTAATGACTGTACAGGGAATGAAATGATTGACTCGCCTTTCAATGTTACTTTGTTGTGTCGTGAGCTCATGGGGTTTATATTTGTTTTCGAATAAAATTTTTTTTCAGGTACTGGTCCAGATGCTAGAGATGTTTCGAACTCGCGAACAGCTGAGGTAATCAGCGGACTGGGTGTGTGTGATTGAGATAGATGAGTAGGACTATGTTGTATATTTTCTTCGTCCGGCCTTGCATGAGTTTGCTCATCTTTTTTTCGGAGTGAGAGCTCGTCTTGGTATTCATTCATTTGATGTTGCATGCGGTTTAATTCACCTTCGAGTTCTTTGATTTTTGAGGTATAGATTTTGTCCTTTCGCCGGTATATTTCCGAGTTTGAGGATAATACTCGGTTAATTGAAGTCTCATCATTTTGATTAGATATTGTGGTTACCCTATGGTTTACGCTTTTACTAAAAAGGTAAACTGATAATAGAAGCAAAAAACAGATGAAATAAACAAAATATTTAGGATCCATATGGCTTTTGCCAATGATCCTCCTTAAGACTGATTTAAGAGATTTGCTCATATATGTCCTTTATTTTTTATAAATGGGAGAAATCGGTAAAGTAACAGCTCGATAGGTGGAACTAGGTTTAGTAACAATACGAAGTAGGGTTTCTCTGTCAGCTTTGCTAGTACCTAAAATATTTTGATCTACCTGAGAAAGAAGTGCTACACTTGGTCTGCCAAACAGGAGGCTTTTAATGTCGATAGCAAAAGCATTGCTTTCTTGGTAATTTGTTACTTTAAATACGTAACCGTAAAATCTTGGACCAGTATAGATTGTAATTAGTTTGGCCGAAATTCCCTTGTTTCCAGTTCTTACCCTCTGGCTCAAATTTCTGACTTTGTAGCCAAGTGCTTGATCTTTGCGAATCATCGCTTTCATTAACTCGATTTCTGTTAAGCCTATACCCTCCTGCTTACCAAATGATGAATCTAACTGTTCTTTTTTGGCTTTCAGATCATAGAAAGCATTGGTTTTTTCATGTAAAGAAGATTTTATAGTTCCTAGCTTCAGGTTAACAATATTATCATTTGCTAAGATAAATGTTACGTTGGCGTGAGCCGATAATGATCTAGGTCGAATTGAGAGGATTCTATAATCAGGGTTATCACTGTCTGCAGGCTTTATTTCGAAGTGCTCAGCTTGAGTTATCGTTTTCACTTCTTCATCAAATCGAAATAGTGTTTCTGTCCCGTATGATACAGTCACATTTTCACGCTCCGATCCATAAAACAATGACTTGGAGATGGCTACTTGAGTGAGGCAAAGCCCCATAAATATTATTAATAATTTCATTATTTTACCTATTTATTTAGCGATTTTCGTTTACGGAAGTCGTCCAGCTTGGTCCATGAGAGCTTCGTTATTTCCAGATACCATCGTTTGGCCTGACTAGGTGGAACAAGCTTGAGAGTCATTTCTACAACCTGATCTTCATGACCTAAAGATTTTCCAGATGAGTAGAACTCAGCTCTTGCGTAAGCTAGGATACGAAAAAGGCCTGAGCCATCTGATGAAATTTCTTTCTTTTTTAATTTGAAGATTTGCGCAAGGTCTTCGCTTATGGTTTGTTGAATCCACTCTCTTGAGTCTGCTTCGAATTTAACTCTTAGATCCCTACTCATAAAGCGAACTAATCCCTGGTATTGATCTTCAATTGTGCTGGCATTAACATTTCCCAAACTACTAAGAAAATCATTTACTGCATCTTCAACGTAGGAATCAGGAACGTTTTGGGGAGTTGCTGCTGTAAAGCTCCTGACACCGGGAGCAAGAATATATTCCTTTCGCCTTAATTCACTGTATAAATTGGCAATTTCAAACCTCGAAATGGCAAAATAACTGATAAAAATAATGGAGATCACCCCAATCATATAACTTAAAACCAGCTTTTCTCTCAGCAATGCTGCTCTATATGAGATGTATTTTGGTAAGCCCCTATAATTAGCATTTTCCCATGTTTGTTTGGGTGTCAAACATTCCTTTTGCTTGACTCCCTTTTCCTTAAGGCCGATCATGTGTACTCCTAATCAGAATAGATTTTGTTGCCTTTAGGATTCATCATGCCTGGTAGCTTCATTCCAAATTTCCTGTAAGGATAATGCAGAAAAATTCCCTGATTATTCCTCTTGCGAATTGCTGGTATGACACCAAGTGTTACAAATAATGAAAGAAACATCAGCTTCCAAGAGTAGATAGCGATCCCAAAAACTGTCAAAGCTCCCAAAGCTGCAAAGATTTCTCCAAGCATGAAGAAATCGAAAACCATGATTGGAGCATCAACAGTTTGGCTGACTTTAGTTGAATACTTTTTTCTCATACCTTCATAGTTGTACATACTTATCCTCCAAAGACTGAACCACCACCTGAAGCTTGAATTTCAAATATCCCCTTGATCCACATTGGTACCGTACCCATAACAACTGCACCGAAAATACAGACGATAGCCATTCCAAAACGCTGTTCCTTAAGGTTCCAACCAGCTGCTAGTACTGAAAGACCAGCTAGTATCCGAGCTCCGAACTTGAATATTGCACTGTCAATCATTCTCAAGAGCGTTGATGCGGCAGTTAGGTCTTCTAGTTTTTTTGTTCCTTGAGGTAAACTAATTCCTGCGGCTTCTAAAAACTCTGGCAAAAAGAAAAAGTAAACTCCAAAAATGGCAATTGAAATAATGAAAAATTTTGACTTTGAATCAGACATGGTAACTCCTCGATTACTTATTAGAAAGGATTTTAAGGACTTTTTTACTGGATTGGTATCCATCAAGACGATAAATATGTTTGGTTTTGCTATCTGCAATAAAAAGCACAGGCCAAGCTGATATTTTTTTGTTTTTTAACTCCTCTTTACTTGCCTTAAAAATGGGAAATGGAACTGGAAAGTAGGGTTTTTGTTTATCAATTTGCCTGATTTCAACGAAATACCCCTGACCCTGAATCTCTTTCATCGTCTGCATCATATTTTTACAGTGAGGGCAATTAGATTCGAAGTATAAGCGAAATCTAAACCTAAAAGGATCGCTGGTAGTCTTAGGCAGTTCATTGATTTCTTTTTGAATTGCTTCTTTTTCGACATCTTTTAGTTTGAGTTTATTCTCTGCAAGATACTGTGAAAGATTTACTTGAAGCCGGCTCATTAATTTGTTTTTAGCTTCAATAACCGCAAACCAATTCTTGATATTTTCATCACTGGGGTTGCGTGCCACTTCCATAAATGGTTTTGGTGGTTTATAGTCACCCTCCTCAAAAAATTCATCATTTTTAGGGTCAATGTATTGATTCCAATTGAATTTCATCTTTTTATCAGTCTTAAAAATATCCTTCTGTTTAAGGGGGATTTTTTCGGTTTTTTTTTCCTTCCAGTAGTCAATATTGTTGCCGAAATAGTCAAAAGCTAATGAGCTATTGTGTGACAAGATCAGTAGGAACAATAAAATGATTGAATAGAAAAAACGGTACATTTTTATTCCTATGACAAGCTTGCTAATTCTGAAAAATCTACGGTGCCATTCCTAAGTAATTTCTCTCCTTCTATTGCCAATGTGGTCGTACATGTTTTATTGATAAGATCCTCTTTTTCCAGATACTCGATTATTGCAATACGTCCCATAACACCTTGCTTGCACTGCTCACATCCTTGGGCGTTAGCTTTATATCCAATATTCGCAGTAATTTTACAGTTAGGGCAAAGTTTGCGAAGTAATCGCTGTGCAACCGACAGCCTCAAATTTGTTTCGATGCTGTATTTATCGACACCCAAATTAATCAAGCGATCGATTACTTCTCTAGCTCCATTTGCATGGACAGTTGAGAGAACTAAATGGCCTGTAGAAGCTAATTTCATACTTAAATCAGCAGTTTCAGGATCGCGAATTTCACCTAACAGGATCACATCTGGATCCTGACGCATAAGTGCCCGCTGAAAGGTATGAATATCTCTCTCGGAGGCGATGTTCGATTGGATTATGCGGTCAAGTTTCTTCTCTACAGGGTTTTCCAGTGTAGAAATGTTTTTTCCCTGTCTATCCATTTCTTCTAATAGGGCATAAAGAGTTGTGGTTTTACCGCTTCCTGTTGGACCTGAAATTACAATCAAACCATCACGTTTACTGATATTTCTTCTTAAGAGAGCAATTTTTTCTTCATCCAGACCGATTTGCTTTAAGCTCAAACTCTGATCTTGGTACTGAATACGGACTACAATTTTTTCAGATCCACTGCTTGTTGGCATTGAGTTGACCCTCATGTCACAACACAAGGTAGTAAAACTTGCCCTTGCATCCTGAGGTTCGGAAACAATCGCTAAATCCAAGCCTAATATCCACTTTAATTTATTTGTGAGTGGTTCTATATGGTCTTTAGTAATTGTCTTCCAGTCAGTCAGTTGACCGTGAATACGAAAGCGAATGAGGTAGCGATCTTCAAAGGGCTCAAAATGGATGTCGCTGCATTTAGAGCTGTTGGCATCCCTTAGACATTGAGCTATGAGTTTAGAGAAGGGGTTATTCTCTAATATTTTTTCATCAGGGCTCAATTCAGATGAAACAATTATTTGCTCCCTTACTTTTTCACGGCTTATCTTTCCTAGTAATAGCTTCATCATATTCGCTGATATTGGAAAAAGGTTAATATCCTTGCTGTGTTTCTTTTCCAATTTTTCAATAAGCATGTCTGAAAAATCAGTGGTGACATACTCAATGTTGGCATTACCACTTTCTATTAGAAGAGCACTCAAATTAAGAATTTTGGATTTGCAATGTTCTTTTAAATCTTTGAGTTCATAAGGGCATTGTAGTTGCAAATATTGTAAGATTAAGCTGTCCAATGACTTTTGTTTAAGGAATCCTAACTCGACCATTAGTCGACCAATTTTTCTTTTCCTATAGGTGGACACCTTGAGAACAGTTTTGAGTTGGTCTGGATTAATTGCTCGTTTAGAAAGAACGAATTCTCCAAATTTCATAGATTTCCCTTGCATGCAGCCTTGATTGCACTTTTCCAAATATGAGTGATACTTGCTCTTGCAGCATCGACAGTGCATCTTGATTCTTGCCAAACCACGAACAAAAATTTGTCTAGCTTGCCTGAAAGCCGACTGGCTTCGTTGACCCCAATTCCCCGAAGCCAAGGTATGCTCTGGCCCTCCTTAAAGGATGAAGTTGAATGGGGATAAATCATCTGCCACTTGTCGGTTAAATTGCTGTTAACACTCCTAAACACATCAGCTCCGATGCTTTTGATCCTTGAGGCAACCATTAGGGCTGCAGTTGTCGTGTCAGATGAGGTAACAATCCCAGTTCGTGGGAAATGAATGCCCCATGCTGTACAAACCGGCGCATCAGTTGGTGGGTAGCTAGGTAACCAGGCTGCAAATGGGTGTGAGCAAGTAAACTCTATTCCTCCACCAGACATTCCCCATTGGCCTGTAATCCCAACAGCAGACCCCTTGGCCAAGCAGGCCTTTGGTCTTGGAGCCCATGCTAAATACTGTGCTTGGGTTTTGTCAGCAATACCAGTAAGCCAATTTGAACCGAGATGCTCACTAGCTGCTGAAAAGCACATAAGATCTGGAACGCCACCTCCACATGGCAAGCCACTAAAAGCCATTTGGCTCAAGGGAACGTTGATTGCATGTGCTTGGTATGAATATGCTCCATTATCATCAACAGCAGAAAATCCGAATGGGGATCTATAGGGTGTAATTTGCCACTTAGCAAAGGGAAGTGATCCAAACATAGTTTCCCCAGGATGATGAACCACTTCTATAAAGTATTTTGGTAGATTATAGCTAATATGGGCGCAGGGCCATGGAGGCAAAGGCCACGGGCTAGGGCACCAACTATAGTTGACCTGAAGGTTCATTTCCTTGTCAAACTGTCGGGTGCTTACGACATCGCAAGCATTAGGAAACGTTAATGGTTTCCCGTAGCTTTTCAGAACTGTAAGCAGGGAAAATAAAATTATAAGGAGTTTGCTCATGAAGAAAGACCACTTTTAGGTTTTACAGATTTAAAAATTGAAATAACTATCTCTTTTCTCAGTTTGGCAAGCGATTCGTTGAGTGTTTTAAAAAATTCATCTTCAGAAATTCCAAGTAGTTTAGAAATTTCTGTGGAATTAAGTGAGTGCCAAAACCTGAGGTGAATCAATTCTCTTTGCCTTTTTGTTAGTTTGGATAATGACTTTCTAACATGGAGGCACATTGCCGAATTCCATGATGTTCTTGCAGCTAAGTCTACTTCCCTTGGATCTTGCTCCTTGCTTAGATAGGTATCTAAGCTTAGTTTGTCAGAGGTTCGCTGCGTCGATTCGTCATCTAAATATGAACATATAGAATTTAAACCTTTCAATTTTAACTCCTTATACTGCTTGTTGGGCATTGGATGCTTCTGCTTGCGGATAGGGTTCTCTTTCAAGACTGTTGATATCAATTTTGTAGGTGAACCTAGTTCTTTTTGGAATTAGACTCCCACACTTTGCTATTAGTACCTGCTGGTTGTACGACCATAAGATTTGTTCGATCTTATTTTTCAATTTCTTGGCTTCTGACGTATTTGCTGTTGCTTCAACGCGTAATTGCTGTTGTTCGCTCACTAGTACCGCTGATAACGAAAACATGCTTTCTGGAAATGTTCTTCTGAGTTTAAATAAGTCGCGATCAATAAACATTGATAGTTGTACGAGAGATAAATCTTTGGTCTCTTCATAATGTATACCTTTGCAGGTTACTGATACGGGAATATCATTTTCGATCTTGACATACTGGTGTGACATATTGCCTCCTTTGGAAAACTGCACTTCTCTCACCTACGGTTTTTGGCTTAAAAACATGGGGGCCACCTGATTTTTGAACTTTAATTAATATCTAATATTAGTGGGTTACGGACGATTTTTTTCGTTCCAGCTTCGGAGGGTTTTTTTCTGCTCTTCATCTTTATTTCCTTCCTTTTGAAGCATCTCTTTAATCCATGCACTGCCCAGTTTTTGAAAAGCTCGGTTTCGGGTATTCTCCACTGAGCCTCTGCTCAGTTTCAAAACGCGAGCAATTTCTCGTTGGCTTAAGCCCTTCCAGAAAATAAGAAAAATAATTCGCTGTTCTTTTTCCGATAGCAGTCTAAGCAAAGAGCCAAGTTTCTTTTTGAAAGCTAGTATTTTTTCTTCACCCATTGATTCTTTTGCAATGTCTCCATAACCTGTCTCGTATTCATCAATTTTCCATGGGTCATCTAATAAACTTTCCGTCCTACCAGATTCAACCTCCTCTTGAAGGTAATGATCCCATGTGCCTTGATCCCATGATTTAGTCATGACTTTGAGTTGTTTTTTTGAAAGGAATCCCCCCTCAAGATCTTGGCGAGGTGACTTTGTTTGACTCATCTTGTGCTCCTTTTTTATTAATAGCTGAAATCAAGTAGTGATAGGGCCTCTACTTTGATTTATATGAAATTTTTAAATGATTTTATCTTGTAAAGGTATATCTAATTCATATAGATTCTACTGACTCGGGAGTGATTTTTATAGAAACCATATAAATGACACCCATGGAGGGTCTAAGCGAATATTATGAATGAAAATTTGCGTCAAAGAATTCAAAATCAATTACGCCAGTATTTAAAAGACTATCGTAATATTAATAGTTTAAGTGCAGAGCTAGCTGCTGAGAATTTAGAAGTTGAGATTGCAACTTATCGAATCCTAGAGGGCAAAAAGCCATCAAATCGGGTTATTTCTGTATTGGAGTACCTCCATAAAATAGCACAGTTGAATAAGATGAGCTTATCGTCATTCATTTCCTTCTTAGAGCGAAATGGTCGTACTGAAAGTGGCACCCTGGAAATGAAAAGGAAGCTTTTTAATTGGGAGCAAGAGCTACTGGATAAGTTTGACTATGTAGGAATACCATTAAGAAATAGGTTCCTTAAGGGGTTTCTCGGGATGAACAAAGAGGAAGTTGCGGATAGCCTGACTTGTTTAACCAGAATTGTTTCCATGCCAAAAAATAAGCGCGATGTGTTGTTTAGCCTTGTAAAAGAGATGGTGTCAAAATGAGAAAACGTAAATGCATTATCATTGACGATGAGGAACACTACCGGGAAAGTCTAAAGGAATTTCTTAGTAGAGATTGTGAAATCGTGACTTTCAAACATCCGGATGAATTTGCCGAGGCGGTTAGCTCGCCTGAAGATCTCATCGGTGTTTATCTAGTAGTTCTTGACTACAAATTTGATACCTTTGATGCCTATGATAAGGATATTGTTACTTATATTAGGGATGATTTGAGCTATAAGAGAAACCTTGTCTTATGGAGTTTACAAGACCGGTTTTCACAAGAATTTATTGAACCCATTGATGCAGTCTTACCAAAGCGTTTGATGACTTTACCCGAGATTGAGAAATGTATAGAAGAGCAAAAAAAGTCCTCTTAGTGGGGTTAATTATTTTACCCACAAATTATGCTATGAGCCTTTCAATTGTTGTTGGGGAACGTTTAATACCCAATAACCCTTGGCGCAATCAAGTTATTAAGAAACAATATGAGATTGCCATAAAGGACGCTCTTAGGACTCATAAAAATAATTTTCCCGAAAGTAAGATTAAAATAGTTCCTAGTTTTGATAATGGTCCTGCAGAAGGTTTTAAACTTGCCAAGAATGAGAATGCGTATGGCGTCTTTGGCTACCTTTATTCTATGGAAGCTAACGAAGCAGCGCAAATTGCAGAAAAATTTCGTTTGCCATTTATTACCCCTGTTTCGCCTTTGCTTAGTGTTAGAAATAGCTATGCATTTTCTATGATGAACTCTTTCGATGCTTTAGCAGAGAAAATGAAACTAATCGCAAAAGTCGATGAGTTCGCAAATCCTTCTATTATTGTGTCACCGAAGACTTACTTGGCAAACTATGAATATCATAGGGTGTTTAAAGAGTCATTTGATGTGATTGATACGATCTCAGATTTGAAGGATGTTATAAAAAACATAGAAAAAACGGTCATGGCCTATAAAGGCAAGGGCAAAGTTAACATCCTTTTATCAGGGTTTGCCTTTGAGTTAGTTGATTTAGTAAAAAACCTTACTCAGGGAAAGATAGCAGAAAAGATTAATATTATAGCTCATTCTCAATGGACTTATTGTCCAGATATTCTAAGCGCCATTATCAATGCTGATGCGAGAAACTTTTATTTTATTTCAGATCATTTTGAGGCCCATAAAGACTCTAGTTCAAGGTTACCTTTCTTATCAGGGGCAATGAAGCAACGTTCAGAGTTTAGTCAGCTCTTAGAAAAAGAGTCAGTTTTGACAGGAGAAGATCTTAATCAGCCAATCGTTTATGTGCTAAGAGATATGATTGCATATGTTCTTAAGGTTGCTGAAAGCTCTAAGGATAGAAATGATTTTCTAAGGAAATCTCGATTTGGAGCTACGATTGGCGTTTCAGGAAAATACTCATTCCATGATGGAATATCTGAACGCGAGGTATTTTTGGGAAAATGGATAAAAGGCAAGATAAAACCGGTGCGGCAACTATAGGCCGTTACCTACATTCTCAGATCAGGAAGCATGCACTGTGGACAGGTGTGAGCCTGCTTATTGTCAGTATTGTAGTTGCTTTATTATCAATGAAGTTCTCTACAGAGCGCCTGGTTAGACGCACGTGCGCAGATATTAAAGAAAACTCAAGGATTCTCGTAGAAACCTTCAGTATGCCTCGATATCAAACCTATCACAATGAAGTCATTGACCGATTAAGTACTAGATTAGAAGTCAAAGATTTACATGTGACGAAAAAAAAACCAGAGTCTTCCTGGAATCATTATCAACTAGATCACTGTTATTTGGATTGGCGTAGCAATTTTAAGGTAAAATTTTATGCACCTACCCAATGGAATGACGAAGAGTATTTTGTAAGGGGAACCTTAAAGCCCAAGTATTTCCGATCTGACCTTTTTTTATTAATGATTTTATTGGCATTTTCGCTGTTGGTAAGTTATCAATTTGGTACTCGAAAGCTACTGAGGCGTATTGAAGATAATATTGCTGGGCCGATTGAGGAGGTTTGGCATGGTTTGCAAACTGGAAGTGTGCCTAAAAACTTAGAACTGAAAGAGTTTCAAGACCTTTGGTCTTGGTCAGGTTGCATAGGACAGTCGGGAAATTCTAGGTTGTAGCGGTCCATCCAAGACGCAAAGGATGATTCCCAATAGCGACTTAGATCCGTGGGTGAAAATACTAATTTTCCTTTTAATTTATACATAGTTCAATCCCAATATTACCGCTGATTTAAAAGCCTAATTTCCCGGTAGTTTTATCTTTGTTCTCGGACCATATCCTGCTGCTCAGCTTATCGGTTGTGGCCCTTTATTCTTTGCTTAATTCTCTAAGCTAAGTCGATTTTATCTAGTATTATTAGCTCATTAAATAAAAGTAGCTAAATACTAAGAAGCATCGAAAACATCTTTTTTGAATGAGGCGTCAACAATTTTACTTTGCACCTCCGCTAAAATCATGGCTACTTACACCAGTCTCTACTCGGTTTTTTGCCACCATCGTAGGGAAAGGCATAACCGTGTTCTAGCAGGGTCTGAGAAAGCGATACATCATCTATAAGTACATCAGCAACAATACGAAAGTACTTACCCCTTGCTAAGTTATGTAGATCTATCCTTTGAGCCTTCAACAACTGCTGCTTTACAAAATCTCTTGCTTCATAAGCAAGCTGCTTCTCACATTGGTTTTTGGTTCTAATCTCGGGGCTGTCAATTCCAGCAACCCTTATAGAAACTTTATTGCCAATAAGAGGATGAACCCCTGGAATATTAACAGTGATGGTGTCTGCATCGTAGTTTCTTACATAAGTTACACAAGTAAACTCACTTGGTGTGTGCGAACAGGCTGGAATGGCCTTAGCTGATGGGGTAAATGTCATTAACACTAAAATCACACCTATAAATTCTTTCATAACAAGCTCCTTTTCTTGTATTAACGTAAACAGCTCTGACATCTCAGGTCAAAGCTAGATGGATCTCAGTCCACGTAAACCATGTTTTCTTGATTATAGTATAAAAAACAGCCGGATATATATTTATTTATCTCTCCAAGCTTTAGCAAGTTTACCCTCTGACCTTAGGTGTCAAGGCTTGAGCAGATAGGTATTCTGAGCACCAGAAAATGAGGTGCTGAAGACCTTCTAGCAATGGGGGAAAGCTGCAAATGGCTTTGGATTATAACAAGATTTTTTTAGCTCACTATAAGACACAGCAATCTCTTATGTTATGGGGATCGAGTGGATATGGAAAAACAAGTATTGTAAAGGCCTTCGCAGATCATAAAAGTTTCGAGCTTATGACGGTGCATGCGCAATACCTCGATCCCTTGGCACTTTTTATTCCGTCAACTCAAGCAATCAGTCAAAAAGGTTTCGTGCAGTTTTATCCCTCTGAAATCCTGCATAAGATTTTCATGACTAAAAGAAGGACTATCTTGTTCTTGGATGAACTGACGCGTGCAAGTGAGGAAACCTTTAATATTCTAACTGAGCTCCTTCTAGACCGTTGTGTATTTGGATATAAAATTCCCAAGCATGTATTGATTATAGCTGCTTCAAATTTTGCAGAGGAGGATCATGGAGTGAGGGATATGCCAGATGCAGTGATGCAACGTTTAACCCATTTAATCCATGCACCATCTCCAGAAGAATCTATAGATAACATGCGCAGTAGCCTAGCTCGAAAAATGTTAGAACATGATACTGAACTCTTACAAGAGCCAGCAAATTACCCCATTCATGATCTGCTTAAGCCCTGTCCGCGGCAGATCGATGCCTGCGCTACGATTGCTGAAACTGGTTTAAGTGGAGATAACCTAATGGCAGTTTGCCGGGGCCGCATCGGCATTGAGAAAGGCACTGAACTTGCCATTAAAATTGAAATGTACCTCTCAGGTAAGGCAAAGATGTTACCTGATGCCATCAATAGCCAAGAATTGAGCCGAATAGCCCAAGCTGAGCATCAGGGGGGTGTGTTAGAGGTTGTTAACTTTCTCTGCCATCAGATGCTCTCTGGGGGCCGCTTACCCTACATCGCCAACTATCTACTTGAATTTGCTTCCCCGGAGGTGTGTCGAGCCCTGCAAGTCCATGGCTTTAGTTTTTCCTACCCCAATATTCCAAGGCGCCTGGATGGGAGTTTGTTTAACTTAAGTAACCGGCAAGGAGGTGATCCTAAGCCGATCGAAGTCCCTGGAAAGCCATGGCAATGGTATGCAATTCGTATTGGTAAGTTGGTGCCGAGGTGAGTATGAGCTTTTTATCTCAAAACCTCAGCAATGAACTTTTGGCTCTTAGAGGGGGTTTTGCTACTTGGCTAGCTGTAAAACGGATGTTTGTGACCTTAGCAACTTTTTCACAAGTAAGAGTCGTTATTTCAACTGAATTAGATGGTTTGGCTGCTATATACACTCGCGAGCAAATCACTATCTACCTTCATCCAGTAGTGGTAAATCATTTCAAACAGGACCCACAAGTTTGCTACTTTCTATTGATGCATGAGCTTAGACATCTGACTCAAGTTCGCGCAAGCTATGACTGGTCTAAATTTGTAAATTGCAAACCCCTGGTAGGTGCATTGTTAGAGATTCTGCCTGCAGATATAGCCAGCAAATACGGCATCAAAGACATTCATTCTGACTTAGAATACAAGCATCATATTTTTAATTTAGCTGCAGATGCAGCTATTCATGAGGACATTAAAAAGTTTTTTGATGTGGATATTTTTGAAAGAGCCGGGAAATTGATGCAGATTCATGATGAAGGAGCACAAGAGTCGGATGAAAATGCTGCAGATCTAGGGCCGGTAACGGTCGATTTTTTAGAGAAGGTAGTCGGAACTCCTTTGGAACGCGGTCTGGATTGGGTCTACTACGCTCGCTCTATGATAAGATCACTAGCGCAACGCATCAGAAAAGAGCCTCAATTAGCTCAATTAATTGTAGATCGGCAAATTCTAAGAAAAATAGCTGGTTCTAGTCCGGCAGAGCATTTATTCGAGGATCATGAGCTTGTAGAAATAGATCGCTGCCTTATGCGTGCTGAAGGCGAAAGCAAGAGGATGATCGAAGCTCAGACGGATTTTGCTGAATCGGACGATCCTTGTTTAGAAGGAGATGAATTAACCGAGACCCACCAAGCTCGCAAGCAGGTGAATCAATCTATTCAGAAGATTCTAGAGATTGTTAAAAAAACAATTACGAGCTCCCAGAAAAAGGCCTACAAGAGACGCCGTACTTATCATAAACCTCACAACTTTGTCACCGATGCTCCAGGGCGTATGAGAAGCCGTGGCACCGACAAAAAACAATCATCAGTTTTAGTTGTGGATACTTCAGGTTCTATGTGGATGCCTTTGATTATGGAAAACATGGCAAGTTTGGCATTTCATATGAAGAAAAGAAAACTTATCGATCAGGCATTTTGCTGCGATGTCGAGATATATCCAATTGAAAACATAGCTTCAGGTTCCGTAACCTTGATGGGATGCGGTGGAACTGCCTGGACTGTGGAGCATAATAGCCTGCTGCTTGAATCCGTCTATGGAGGAGAGACTCCCAAGGAACCCCTTACCATCTATTATTGTACTGATGAAGAAGTTTATGGTCTTGAGGAAGCTTTGGACGATAAGCGAGTCAACTTAGTTGTGATTAATCTTCCCAAACTAATCGATGAACAGACCTATGGGCAGGCTAAGTTATGACCCGGGCGGATAAATTTCTCCTTGTCATTGAAAAAACATCATCACCATATCAAATATTTTACTATTATGAGTATATTGCATTAAATGAAAAGCATCAGTTGAGAGTTGAACGATCTGAAAACTCATGTTGCCTGAAGCTGTATGTGATTGCTAATAATGAAGTCTTTGTGGAGGCAAGTGAAAAGCAGCGTTTCGATTGGTTTGATGAGAAATATTTGCTAGCTAGTAGTTTCGATGTTTATGATAAGGCGTGTGAGTTAAACCTACCAAAGCCATTTCTTAATTGGATTGCAGCTCGTCTATAATTTATTGGTTTCCTGAATTTAATAAGATGAGAGCTTGATTTAAATTGCATGTATTTACATATGCTTGGGGAGAAAAAATCGAGTATAAATAACGCTACATCGAGTTTATGGAAAAATTCACCGTTAAGATGCTTTGCTACTATATATTTCGAGTGTTTTTTGAATTTGGTTTTGAACCTGATTTTGGAGTGAGCTTGGCTCTAAGACCTTCACAGCAGGTCCATAGCTAAGAATCCATTGGATAAGCTCTGGCGTTATTCCAACCTCGAGATGCATTTCAATGAGCCCATTTTGGCGAGAAATTACTCGCTGCGAGCGATGCCATCTTCTTTCGCTTATAAAAGCTGATATAGGGGGAGAAAATTCTAATTTTATTTGCTCCGTGTTTGAAGCATGATAAATCCCAAAAGCACTATCAAAATAATTTTCAGGGTCGACGACCTCGCCTTCATACGGCTCATCAAGCATTTCGGCCTGATTCATTCTCGGGAGGCTGAAGATCTTATTTTTTCCAACACTTATATCTTCAGCAACTAAGTATAGAGATCCCTTTGAAAAATAAAGAAATTGGGGTCCCAATATTCTGTCCGTGGTAGATTGGCTGTTACTAGATGTATAGTTAACCTTTAATTTTTGCCGTTCGGTGCATGCTGCTCGTACCGTATCGATAACGTCTGGATTCAAGCCTAATCCCCATTTAGGGCCGGGTTCAAAGTAGAATTCATTTGATACTTCATTCAAGAAATCTTGTCCTTTGCGAGTTAGCTTTTCATCGATCTTGCCAAAAGCAGAAGTTAAATCTGTAAAAAAAGGAGTATCCCTAAGTGGAGCTAACATCCCTCTTGCTAAATACAAGGCTACTAATTCTCTGGAGTCTAAAACCAGATAATGGCTTACCTTGGTTGTTTTTTCCAAAGTCCAGCGAGTTCCATTGACATCATCAGTTCCTTTTTCATTTAAGGGAAATCCTGCAGCCTTGAGAGCATCGAGGTCGCGGTACACTGTTCTCTTCTCCACTTCAAAACCTCGATCATGCAAGCGTTCGTGGAGGTCTGTAACTGAAAGACCGTGTGGAGCTCCCTCCAATATATTTAGAATCTTATAGATTCGTGAAACTTGTGCGTTACGACCCTTCATTGTAAATCCTCCTAGTTCAGATCATCGGCATATATTTACAGCAGTTTAGCTGTCTACTTAAGATCATCTCGGTAGCCTTCATGACATCTGGGGTCTCAACTTAACTGGTTGATTTAATGACGCTTATACTATGTCCCCATCTGTCATAGCTTGGCTCGATAAACTATATAACTTTTTTGAAGGAGGTAGGTATGAGCTTAGTGATGATAAAAACAGACAACGACATTGACCAGGTATCTTGTGATTATGAAGATTCTTGTGAGAATCTTCTTCAGCCTAGTCATGTTCGTGTTGCATTTAAGATGGCTTGTGGAAAATATAGTGTCTTTATTAAACCCAAGCATTGGCAGCGATTTGTAGGAAGGAAATACTCTTCAGTCCATCAAATTGAAAGGGTTGTTAAGAGATATAAAGTTTTTGGGGATTTAGCTTACTAATAATGCTTTAAAAGGAGACGAGATATGAAAAAACCGAGTAATCAATCAAGACAAAAAATGCTTAGCATAATGAAGTGGTCATTTATTGCATCTATTTGCACAATAATGCTGGTTAAAACATGTCGAAGCGTTAATTGGAGTTTATCTAAAAGAACCTAAGTTTTTTTATTTTGAAGGTTCGATTGAGTTCCCATATTCTCTATTGGCTTTAGATGTCTGGGGGAGCTCCGCAACAAGAATTATAATCTGGCTAACTAGTGGACAACTTTGAACAAGAAAGGAATTCATATGAGATATTTAATTATTGCTGGAATCGTGTGACTCTTCATAACTCAAGTCAACCTGCCATGGGAACTGAAAACAAGCCATTGCAATAGTTTTTAAACTGAAAGCAGTTACCATGTTTCCAAATTTTTCCATTTGGCGTTAGTCCGCCTAAAGCATAATGAGGTCTAGATTCATTGAAATATTTCTGAAACTGCTTTAACTTCGCATCCAAGTCATTTTGGGACCAAAAAAGTGTGTTATCTAAAAACTCCCTGCGAGTACTCCCAATACATCTCTCAATAAAAGGATGAGAAGTTGGTACACCTGGAATACTATTGACTTGCTCAATATTCATCATTTCAATGTTGATCTGCCAAAGATGAAAGTTGAACACTGGATCATTGTCTGTTGATAAATATTTTGGTTGTCTACCTATTTCGGAAATCAAATTATTAAAGCTATGACAAACTCTAGATCCTTGAATAACTTTTCCTAAAGTTCTTATCCCTACTATTTCTCTTGAAAATTGGTCTGTCACTATCATAACCCAATATGATTTCAGTGCTATAGAATCTACTCGGAAAAAATCAAGCGACCACAGACTATCTTTTTGGGAAGCTAAAAAGGTTAACCAAGATGGACCTCCACCATTCGGTTTAAAATATCGTCTTAAAATTCTCCTGACTGTATGCTCACTGATCCGGGTTCCGGTGGCGTTTGTTACCATCATGGCAATTCTGGGGCATCCAAAGCTTAGATTTCTCTTTTTAATCTCTATTATTAGATCAATAATGTCTTTACCAAAGCCTTTTGGACCTCTTTTCTTTGGGTTGCTAGCCGTAAACAATATTTGATACTTTTTTTTAACTAGAGCCCGATGAAATCTAAGAATTGTTGAAGGGCTGACAATAATAGCAACCTTTCTTAATCGATTTCTTGGCAGAAATTGAGCTAAGAAAGAAAATATTAGCCTGTCAGATGTTTTTAGGTTTGGAGCTTTCTTATACTTTCTTGATACGACAAGCAGCTGTTGCCTTAAAGCCACATTCTCAGCTAATATTTTTTTATATCCGTTAGGCTTTAAAAGCCTTAAGAACAAAACCAAGATATTGAGGGTTATTTCAATCAAATTCCACATGGAAAATTTCTTACCTGCAGGAAACTTGGAATATGAAGAGTCACAGGGCAGTAGGAGGGAAAGATTGGTCGACTTTTTTGGTTACGAGAGTAATGAAATAGCCAGAAGTTACCGCGAAATTACTTAAAATCTCCTTAAAATTGCTGTCCAATTTTCTATTTAACAAAATATTAACCTTTCTTTTTGTAAATCATGAAAATAAATCGGAACAATAGACGACTCATCTTTGTGATTTGTGAAATATCCTTATTTTATTGGAAATTATTGATTTGAATAATTTTTTTCTCTAAATTTGCCCTCTATGGACTTAAAAAGTAGTTTGGTCCCTAAATATATTCTGGAGCGATAATCAATAAACATTGGATAATCGTTATTAATACTGTTAA
>JBGCDR010000438.1:0-7056 GCA_045105515.1 Oligoflexales bacterium | reverse complement strand
AAGATATTTAATTGCCGAAAATATGGTATTTTTCACTTATCACTGGAAAATAAGAAGAGTTTTTAAAATTAATTTCAACCGCGATAAAAAAAACTGAGTTGCAAAGGCAAGAATTTAGTTTCCGACCAGACACTATATAGTTTCAAAAGATTAACAAAGAAACCTGATGCAGGAAGTTATTATCATGAGCTATTTCTTAGAGGCAGGCCAGACTTATTGGGTAAGATTACGCGGCTAAAGCTAAAAGGTAATCACAGATTAAAATCAAACCCGAAAAAAGAACCGAATTTTTATGAAATGTGTTGGTCGATTAATCCTTTGAAATTAGATGTAGCTGATGCAAATGATCCATTCATGTTTTTGCAAGATTCAGAGTGCAAGGTTCAAGAAGGTGACGAAAACTCAGGATTAGATTTTTTTGTCAAAGAAATCGAATCGGATGTTTCTAATCGTTTTAATTCCGAAAACACACCTAATTAAATTATCTGGACCCAGATTGAACGATTCGTTGCTTTGTTTTAAATATAAACAGTTAGTCTGCTTTTAATATCTAACTTAATACTTTGCGGAGCTTTTGGTAATTCCATTTGTCTAAAGTGGGGTCCTAGGTTCAATAAGAAATTCGCTGCCGCTTAACTTGACCTTTTTTATAGTTCTTTTTGCTCGAGGTATCTAATTTATGCAAAAATGATTGAACTTCGTCATAATTGTCAGAATTCGAAGAAAATACCTTGTTTTCGGCATTGTAAACAGCTATAGCTGACCCTCTATATTCAAGATTCCAATACTTATCTTCCCAGATAACTTTGTATAGAATTCCCTGAATCCTAAGAGGTAAAAAATAGTCAAAACTTACTATATCTTCTTCTGTAAACAAGCTATGACCAATGGTATCAAATCTTGAGCTCTTTTTTCTAAGTTGTTCGGATAAAGAAACTTCAGGGTAGAAATCAACGAATTCAGAAGCAATAGCATTATTTATAACTACAGTAAGTAATAATCCAGCCAGCAGCAACTTTTTCATCTAAAGCTCCCAAAGAATTAAAAATCCGAAAAAATTTACCATGATTATTTACTAGTTGGAAGCTGAAATTTATAGGTGAGATCTTCTTAATTAATACTTAAGAAGCAGATCTTGAAATTTTTCTATTGGGGTAAAGGGAATTTAGAAATATTGTATTGAAGGCTTACCTCAAGTTGGTTACCAACGATCTCTATAACCATAGAGAGCACGTTCAAGGCGTTGATAAGTATCCGATATACGGTTCATCTTCCAATGAGGAGCTACATATGAAAGGCGTTGATAGTATTTTCTTACACTACGAAAATTTCTGAAGATCTGCGATTCATCGCCCCTTCCGCCGGATCTTTCTAGGAAACGCAGGGTATAATAGAGGTCCATAGCCGAGTCTTGGAGTTCTTTCGCGGCATAACGAATTTCTGTCGGATTGGTTCTCGGTCTTCTTGGTCCTGGATAAAAGTTGGAGTCATATATTTCACCTGGTCTATTGTAAGGGTCTCTATAACTCAGACTTTCTGCTTGTTTCGCTAGCTGGTTTGCAAGCCATGCAGCTTCTGAGTAGTTTCCTCGGATTAAGTTTGGACTTGCTTCCCTTGCAAATGTTTTTACGCTAAGGCTAAAAGGTGCGAATACTAAGATGCCTAACAAAAGGCTCTTGGCCAAAGTTTTCATATGAGTCTTCCTTTAACTTAAAATCAATTTTCTTAGGATTAGTTTGCAGTTTTGATTTCTAGTTGTAAATACGTTTTTATGGCAGACTAGACCTGAATTTTTAATCGCACCTTCACTTAATCCACTATCGCTTTTAGCCGGCCAAAATTTAGGAAAGATGATTGTTAAAATAATTTCAGGTGGATACATGCTCGACTTAAAGTTTTTAGGTGCTTAGCAACCAGCACTTTTTTAGGCTATTTTGAGAATGGCAAGCCTGCAGAAGCTTTAATTTATTCCGCTTAGACTAGTATAAAATCAGTAGCATAGCGACTTTGCTTATGTATGCGCTGGGTATTCCGAACTTCTCTGGTAACGAGGAACAAGGACTATTAGATAGGCTTGGCATGAGGCAGTTTCAAAAAAATAAAATTGAATTGATAGCAACAATTGCTTGCTTTCTATCTATTTTGTTTGCTTGTAACCAGTCTCCCGATATCCTGCAAGTCCCGGATGCAAGTGAAATAA
Organism: Oligoflexales bacterium; assembly: GCA_045105515.1. Taxonomy (GTDB): domain Bacteria; phylum Bdellovibrionota_B; class Oligoflexia; order Oligoflexales; family Bog-1112; genus JABSRF01. Next base: position 4,856 of record JBGCDR010000438.1, on the reverse strand, counting down.
AGGAAGTTGAATCTGAAAATAGCACTGCCCTCACCATCAGCACCATTATGTCACTTCCGGTTTACTTGAAGCTTCCTGGTGAAGATAAGGAAAATGGAAAAGAAGAAATGGAGGTTGAAGGACTAGCCCTAGTCTTTAATCCGACCCAGATTTCTCTTAGCATTAGTGGGTGTGCTTCTGGATATGATGCTTCAGGTCTTCTTTATAATGGGACAGGAATTGATCTTTATACCTCAGATAGAAACTGTTTGATTGGAATAGCTAGCTTTCAGCATGGAGGAGAACAGTTTGATATCGCCCCAGGATATAACTTCGATTACAACGAAGGCTCGATGACCTTATTTGAGTCTAGTGGTGGAACGCAGTTTTTTGTCAAAGTTGAAACCCAGATAACTCCAGTTTTAAACCCTAGCAGTCAGGCGGTTTTTCGGATTGTACAGATTGACTCTCCTCAGCAGCTTGTTTTTGCATCGGATAAACCAATCATTAGGATAGTTAATAGCAACTTAGATATTACTGAGGGTAGTACCTCATCTATAACATTTACCTTGGAAAAAGTTACCCCTAGTAGCGGTGACTACACTATTGATATTAGTTTAGGGGGAACCATAGATGCTTCGGATGCTTCTCCTATGAACCAACAAATAGTCATTCCTGATGCAAATCCATCTTATGATGTAGTGGTTAGCATCCTTGATGATACGGTCCCTGAAGTTACAAAAAACCTTGAGCTAAGTCTGAGTATGACCGGAGGTGTGTACTTTTACGGTGACTATCGCGTACTTTTAAACGATGATGATGCTTCAGTTCCAGCTACCGGCCAGGTGATTTGGCTACGGCCTGCTGATCTTTCCAGTCCTATTTCAACTTGGACTGACCAAGGTGGGGGAGCCTCACACCCAGCATCGCAGGGCACTGCAAATTTGCAGCCTAGCCTTGCTACTGGAGCCATCAATAGTATAGATGCTGCTTACTTCGATGGGATTGATGATATCATGACCTTCTCCGACCATGCAGAAATTAACACAGGTGGACCTTACGATGATAAGGTGATTGCAGTCGTCTTTAGAAGCTCTAATAATATCAATGATAGGCAAGTAATTTATGAGCAGGGTGGTTCCACCCGTGGCCTAAATATTTACCTCGAAAATGGAAATATTTATTTTAATGGCTGGAATAAAAATAATGACGATGCAGGTGCCACAACACCTTGGAACCCAGTCTTTGTTTCCACTCCAGTTATGACTAATACAAACTATGTTGCTGTACTAAGATACTCATATACGAATAACAGCATGCGTGGATACCTACAGGGGCAGCTTGCTGGAGAGAGCCTAGGCATAGGGCGTTTATTTGATCACTCTGATGATGCTGCTATTGGTGGAGTGACAGGGTCTACATATTATCATGATGGAACCACAGGAGCAGCATATTTCAAAGGACACATCAGTGAGCTCATGAAGTATAACTGTGCATTGTCTGACTCTGCTTTGCAAGGTCTTATGAATCAACTTACTGATACTTACATACCTAATGATCAGATCATATCCATTGGGACCGCATTAAGTGTTATTAATGAAGAGGGTAGTGAACAAACAACCTTAAGCATATCCAGGCAGGCTATTCATCCTGAGGAATTAAATCTTAACTTTACTCTTAGCGGCAGTGCTATAGAGGGTAGTGATTTTGAAAACCTTAGTTCTTACTCCGTAACCATTCCTGCATTTGAGCTAAGCGTCGATGTACCTATTCAAGCTATTGATGATGGTGACATTGAGTTAACAGAAACTTTGACAGTCACTTTACAAGACCCAGGAATTCCAGGTGTGAGCATTTCAGTTGCCTCTGTGGACGTTAACATCATTGATAATGATTCCTATACGCCGGATAATTATAGTTTTTGGTATCGTGGCGATACTGGGGTTGTTAATGGAACGGGTAATGCAGTAAATGTGTGGCAAGATATTTCGATAAATAATATAGATGCTAGCCAGTCAAATGCTAGCGAACAACCTGATGATACGGGCTTAATTAACGGTATTCCTGCGCTCAATTTTGATGGTACAGACAGATTAAACATTGCGAATAACAACTTAATCAATACAGCTTCATCCTATAATGCTAAAACCATTGCTTTTGCCATTAGAACCTCTACGGATATTACTAGTGATCAAGTTGTTTATGAGCAAGGTGGGGGAACAAGGGGAATCAACATTCATATTCGCGCTGGTGTGCTTTATTTCAACATCTGGAATTATGCCAATGATGATGGTGGCGCCACAACTCCATATAATTCGATTTATTTATCTTCGCCAATTACAGCAGATTCAGATTATGTCGGGACCTTTGTCTATGATTTTGATGGTGGTGGTAATCTACACTTGCAGATTAATGAGTTGAGTCCACAAACTATTGGAGGTGTCGGTCGGTTGTTTAAGCATAGCGGTGGAATTGCTCTTGGAGCATCAAATGGTACTATTTTTTATGATAATGCTTCCCCAAGTGGTAGTGCGAATTTCAATGGATCTATAGCTGAAATGATATACTACGATAGGGTTGTCAGTCCTACAGACCTCAATGATTTGCAAAACTATTTGGTCCAGAAATATCTTCCTTAAATTCTTGTCATTTTCACACAGTTTTGAAAATCAAGAAAAACCAATTTGTTGAGCTTTAATCATTCTTTTTTTGACCTAATTAGCCAACTGCCTTTATAAGCCCATCTATTTTTAGAAAATACTCTGACACCTTAATGGTCTTTTTTGATATTTCCCTTTACCCATTACAACTCTTCCAGTTTAGCAATTCTATATTCAAACTGTTTGGATATTGCATTTAAAGGTAAAAGGTGCAGTCAGGGTGAGGTTGTCGGTTTAATTGCTTCATCCAGAAGATTACATCGAGGATGTGACTTATCGCATCAATGCAGGTAACTCTAGGATCGATGAGCTGGTTCTGTGGAATTGGAAACCATGTAATCGGGAAGAAGTGGAGCGGAACCCCCTACGGAAGACTATTAAAATGTAAATGACCTAAATTATTTTATATGCACCGCTTACGAATATTGAGTATGAATCTTATTTATGATTGGTTGTTCTCGTGACTGACCTGGTTCGTCTTAGAATTAACGGCAATTGGTTGCTATGCTCTCTAATGAGGGTACTGAAAAGCCTCTTTTAGATGCTTGGTTGAAGATAGCGCAAGAGTTTTCGCCCTGAAATAAATCAATATCCGATTCAATAATAGCCTTAATCATATTATCGAAGTTACCAGAATGTTCTAGGTATTCAATCGTATTGTAAATCCAAAAAAGCCCATCATCAAATGACAACTCTGATTCTTCGTGAATGTCCCATAACATTCCTGAAATTAGTTCGGAATGCTTATAATGCTGGCCAGGAGCTATGAATTCTGGCAATTCCCTCAAGTGTATTTCGTTATTACCAGTACGAAGGCATGTTCTTACAGAGCATCCGTTAGTATTTTCACATAAAGACTCGCCTAAACAATTATCGCCATTCATCATATAGGCAATAAAATCTGCAAAGCCATCATGTATAGCAAACACTTCACCATCTGAAGTATCTTTCAAAGTTTTATATACCATATAATGTCCGTATTCATGAAACAAAACATCTGAATCAGTCCTAAGGTTTTCTAAAAAACCATTTCCAAAAGAAAACCTTCTTGGTATTTCTATCGTATGAAGTTTATCCTGAGATCTAGTGTTTCCAATCATATTAAAAGCTGGACTTTCGGGACCCAAAAACAACAATAATTGTGCTGAATACCAAGAGTTCCCACCTAAATATTTTACTTTTTCTGATATTAAATTAGCATTTGCAAACATCGAAGATGCTTCAAAATATAAATTTTCATCAACAATTTCAGAATCAAAATCGACTTTGGTGAGGAATGAATTATTGCACATATAACCACTTCGTTGCATTCCAGAGACTTCAACTTCTATAATATTATTACTTTCCTTATTTTTGTTATAAGTCTTAAATAAGCCAGCGGCATGTAAATTTGTTTTATAGCTGTGAAGAACTTTTTGACTACTAATAAATCCAGTATATTCGGAAGCAAAATCATTGATAGACCAAAATTGCCATGCGGCGATCATTTTTTCTTATCTAAGAAGACACATTTCGATGATTGTGATACCTGCATTCCTGACATCTCAGCTTCTGTAAAATGGCCGTTCATAATTTCAACGATGTCAGGTTCTGTTCCCCATTCAATTGGTATATTTAAGTTTTCTGGAAGATGGGAAAATTTCTCATATTCCGATATACTAACCACATTATTTCTTAAATGAACCCTCACAGGCCCCCCACATACTGGGATTTTTTCAAAATTTATCTGGATACTAATGTGAGCTAGGTCTCTTAGGGTATTTTCGGAATATGTGTTTCGCAGTGGTTGTGTATTTAAATAATCAGGAATTACATCATCCAATGGCACCTTACTTCTATTAATTAAGTCATCCATTTGGTATCTGCTTTCAAGCAAGCTAAATAGATTTAAACTAGGATTTTGGATTTCACATACGTTTCTCGGAGTGTCTGTTAGCTTGAATCTGCCATAATCAGGTAGGGGTGGTGACCTCCTATTGACAACAGTAGGTTCTTGGCATGCCGAACTGAATATTAAAAATGCTAGACATAAAACGAGTCTATTTCTTAACCAAAACACCTTGCTCCGATACTGGTACTATATAGTGTCTGGTCGGAAACTAAATTCTTGCCTTTGCAACTCAGTTTTTTTTATCGCGGTTGAAATTAATTTTAAAAACTCTTCTTATTTTCCAGTGATAAGTGAAAAATACCATATTTTCGGCAATTAAATATCTT
>JBGCDR010000437.1:0-2859 GCA_045105515.1 Oligoflexales bacterium | reverse complement strand
TCATACCTTTGCTCATAAGTGAGATTGGCAGACATAAATACCCCTTTCTTGCAAGCAGATTAGCCTCATAGACTAAACTAAATCCGCCTTCCGAAGCGATGGAATTTTTTCTTCTGCACTTAATCTAGCAATCCGCCAAATATTATCATTTCATGGTCCAATTGTGCACATGTCAATCCCCAATAATCTAATTTATGATCAGGGTGAGCAGGGGATTCGCAGCCTTCGCATAAACAGCAATTAGACGCATCTAAATCGCTTTGAAAGTGATCATTTATTCTACCCTCATAAGTAGGGACTTGGGTAAGGAAAGATAATAATACAGTATAAAATTTATGTGATGTTAAAAAGCCCATTTTGGGTTCCTTTCCTAGAAAAATTCTTATTTTGGAACTAAATAGTTGACCATTAAACTATCTTATAAAATATCCCACTAAGGGATATGATTCGTTTTCAGGGAACAGGATTCGAGAAAACATCGTCGCATTTGGGGCAGCAACCCTCAGGTAAGAAATCTCCAAAGCAGGTAAAAGGACACAAAAAGAGACATATGAACTCGTCTTGTATGCCTTCGGTTTCGCCTCCCGAAGCATTATTAAACTCTTTCACAAAATCACTATAATGTGACTTGAAGACTTCTTTTTGGTTGGGAGTTAAAGCATCATATATCCCTTCAAAGACTATATTTTGATTAGTCTTTAACCTATTAATAGCTTCCTTCGTAGGCGCCAAGGACAATAGATCGTCTAGGTTTTGACTAAGTTCATTCTGATAGGTTAACTCGATCTGCTCTTTCTGTGCATTTGTAAGCCGAAGTACCTCGAAAAAATCTTTGGCTTCTGCTAAGAGATCTATTGTCGAATTAGTACTTGGTAAAGGAGTTGATGCTTGTTTTATGGTTTCCACAGTAGTTTTTGGATCGCAACAAGAAGGACGAAAATCCCTTTGTAAAGGCGTGCAAGATTCAGTCATAGTCAACGAAGTAGTGAGCATTTCATCTAACTGTGCACAGGTCAATCCATTCGTATTTATCAAAAGTTCTCCGTGAATAGGCATATCACAGTCTTCGCACAAACAGCAGGGGGGATCATCCACATTGTTTTTAAAGCTATCATTTATTCTGCCCTCATAAGTAGGGACTTGGGTAAGCAAAGTTAAAAATAAAGTATAAAATTTAAGTGATGTTAAAAAGCCCATTTTTGAGTTCCTTTTCTAGATAAATACTATAATTTTAATTAAAAATATGCATTGATATTTGCTATAATTAGCTACAAGGATTTCGCGAATTGCGAAAAATAAGCTAACATGCAATGCATACAGATGAGAGACTACTGATATTTTTTTTTAAAATGGCTCAGTTGCAAACATAAAAAACTAAATATTGGACGTAAAATTCATTAGACCTCCTTTAACAAGGACTGATATATCGACGATCCGTACTAAACGATTTTTATGGGGGAGAGTCAATAAAAAAATATGGTTAATTTATTTTCTCTCTAATCAAACTTCAGCGACAAAAAAAGAGTTTACATTAGGAAAATTCTCCTTTCCTTTGCATTTTTAGGCAATTTATAACACTGACTAATAGACGCAGATTATTTGAATACGGTTAAATTAAGATTTATTTACCTTTTTGGTAAAAAAATTAAGCTAGACTTCATTTTGAAAAAAAAGTAACAGTCTCTCTCCAGCCTCAATCAATACTAGCCTATAAAAATAATGAGTAAATTGTGTCAAATATAGTAGGCTTTATATTAATTTCTATTTTGGGATCGGAAATATCCCTTGTAGAAATAACAGATATACAATCTAATTCTGAGGCTAATCTATATCAAGATTATGCTGAAGAATTTGAAAATTCCCCATTTGGCTGTGAAGGTAGAGCCCTACTATTTGAAAGTGAAATCTCCTCAGCATCGAAAATATCCGGAGTTGAGCGAGAATTTTTCGTGGGCTTATCCGAAGATCCTATCTTTAGAGACTACAGTGATGAAGATTTCAAATTTAACGATGAGAGGGAATTTGCTCTTCCAATAAAGGGTGAAAATATGGATATTGATAAGACTTTATTAACTATAGCCAGCACCCTTGAGTCGAATCCTTATCTAGCCGAAACCTTTAATTCTAGTTTATTATTTCATGGAGCAACGTCAGCTAGTTTACTTGCCTTTACGGAGTACTCCCAAGGTAAAAATGATCTTATTCCGACAGGAATCCTGCTTGAACAAGGAAGAGTGCCCTTTTCAGGGCAAATTTTTTGGCATATCAAAGACAATAAAGATCACCTCTCCACCGTCATAATCTATCATCTGGAAACTACTTTTAGATATGCAGGAATTGATCCCAGTGAATATACGTGGGAAATAGGTGATGGTTGGACTATTGATTCAGCTGAAACTAAATTATCTAAGGTAGTTGGTTTATATTGCTGTGGACCTGCCTTTTTCCTTGAAAACTACAAATTAGTTCATGAAAAACGTAAGTCTGAGTGGAGAAAATTGAACTATAGTGAAAAAGACCTTGTGAAGGCGAATTTTCCCGTGATATTTGGCCTGAGGCCATCAAATCTTGAGTCCTATGATCAATATGCAAACTCCCTTGTTGAAGGGGAAATTGTCGTAAAAAATGGGGTAACAAATAGGGACATCAAGGTAGTATATGTTCCTGAAGACTATCTTATATTGACGCAACATATTCTATCTAAAACAGCAGCACATGTTAATAGAGTTGTCTAATTTTTTAACCAGCTAATATTATTATTTTATATGATTATTATGTAAATATTGATAAGCTGATCCCAAACGTAATTCTGGGAGGGCTTGATATGTTTATTTTCATGTTACCGGAAAGACAAGTGAA
>JBGCDR010000436.1:0-4583 GCA_045105515.1 Oligoflexales bacterium | reverse complement strand
CGCATGGGCACCCCCAAGATCTTTTGATTTTCCGACAATTATAGCCTTTTTAGAGAAACTGGGGAAATTCGCTAAAGATTATAGTGCTCTAAGCCTTACATACAAAGGCGGCGGTGTGTTTCCAATCAGGCACTAAGTAATTTCTTGATTGTCCCAATCTATTTCTTGTAAAATAGTCACAAGATTTACGATTCTTCTAGCCAATTCAGGATCATTTTCCCTGATCGAATTAGTATATGATAGCAATTCTAAAAAAATCTCTTCCTTAAATTCAAATTCGCTCTCTGGAAGTTGCTGCCAAAATGCAGCATAAGACCGGCTAATTTGTAGGCATGTGATTATTATAAATACTAAAAAACATAAAAGTTTTTGCTCGATTCTTAAATTTCTTGTCCAATTCTTTAGGCGTCTCATCGATTGTTATCTTTATTCCATCATTTATTCGAGATTTGTAGCCAAGAGTATCTTGCTATAGACCAAATTAAAGCTTGTTGCAACTCTATGCTGTCTCGGGAGAGTAAGAAGGGGAAATATCCAAATATCTTAGAAGCTTATTTTTTGAAAAAGTTTGGAAGGAGGGAATATACCCTGACTTATTGGACCTATTAAAGACCATTAATATGAACGAGGTCCGTATTTTCGAAAATCGATTTCAGGTTCGGGGTTCTGATTTGAATTGGTAAGGTTCTGTTGACCTTTATTTTGGATATAATGTTGAGTTGTATAGAATAAATAGCCAAGTCCTAAAAAGAATACAGGACTCGTAGCAGATATCCATAAGGCGTTCTCTCCCCAAGTCACATCTTCAGATAATTCTTCTCCATAGTTGATGAGATCACTGCCTAGGTGCTCAACAACATCTTCAAACTCAGGAAGATGAATCAGTGCAAAAACTTAAGGCATTTTGGTTGTTAACCGCCCGAATATTATAAGCATAAGGGATTGGGTCATCATCACCAGCAAAGATATCATTGCAACTTAAAATCGCTATTTTTGCAAGCTATTTCTCAGTATTGGTTTCCAATATTTGGAAAGACTTATGATTTCTAGGCGAAGTTAAAAAATCAGTTAATGAACCCAAATTGTAATATATTGGATATAAAATATTAATCGCATTGGTTCCTCTGTTAATATTGTTCATTAATCTGAAATTTATGATATATTAATGACTATACAAAAAAAGGTAGCCATTTTTAGCAATATCTTTTGCAACGACTTCTTCCTCAACTAGCTGTACTGATATGTCGTCATACAATACCCATTGTTTTGCATCTTTCTCATACACGTAAGTATAATAATGGCCTGATTTCGGACTTGAACCCGAATGAACGGACACAGCCTTCAAGTGGTAGGAGGACTCAATAATAGATTTTCCATCATCTGGGTTTATTTGCTTAACTTCAATTTCGTAGTCTAATCCAAGCTCACTTTCGATCTTAACTTGGGTTACATTTCCATCTGATCCTAGGTCCCATTTAAATCTTTCTAATCGAAACATTAAAGTTGGAGAATAAGAAACGAAACCATAAAACATTTGGGAATCCATTTTAGTTCCGTCATCTTTTGCAATTCGATTATTTCCGGTCATTGCAATAGATTGAGTATTTTGATCGAATACATCCCGAAAGGTAAATTTTTTATTAGGGTCTGAAGAAATCTTGTCAAGATTTAGGCTGGTAATTGGATTATATTGAGGGAGAACTTTTAAGCTGCCATCAACAAACTGAATAATCTGAGCAAATCCTGGAGGTGCATATTCTAAATACTCTAGTACCTTAGAGGCAAAATCAAACGAATCACCTTGTTGCTCTCTCAGTTTAGCTCCATCATAGCCACCAATTTTTTCAGTTCCGTCAATCTCTTTACTTGCGGTTTCTAACGAATCAAAATATCTTCCCAGCTCATTTCTTATGTCTTCTGCAGAGGGTTTTACCGACAAATCATATGAATTATTTGTTACTCGTTTTTCAAAAAGATTTAAGGCGTGTTTCTGGAACTCCTTCCTGGTTGAGAACTGCTTATAATTTTCTCTAGGCAATGTAAGCAATTGACCTATTCTTAAATCGCCATCGAGATGCTTATGAAAATCTGGATTTTCAAAAAGAAATGTCGTGGCTGAATTCGCAAAACAGGTGTTCCCAAGGTTAGGCATACCTGGTTTCAAAGGAAAATCTAAATCACTAGAGGTGTCAGAGAAAATCTCGGTATGTTGCTTTTGATTATTATCCCTACAAGCGAGATTCAAACTAAACAAGAAAAAAGACGTCAAAATTATCAGATTTTTTTCCATAGTATTATCCTAATATCATTGATTTAGACTACTCTGTAGTAGTAATGGATCAATATAATAAAGTCTTACAATCGGGAAATCCTAGCATACCGATACTTTTAGGGTCAACAAGTCCCTACATAATTAGGATTTTTAAAAATTAAGTGATTTAAATCAAAAGGGTGTTCAAGAGCTTGAAAAAATTAGGGTAAATATTTTTTAGGCTCTCCTAGGGGTGAAACCTGTGTGGAATCACAAATAAAAGAATATTCAATATTTAATTGATATAAATGGGGAAAGATTTCTCCGTTCGAACTCGATTCCCATTTGATATTATTTTCTATTTTAGAATAATCAATCTGTAAAATGATTACCTGCTCAATATCTTGAAAGTACTTGTTTAGGGTTTTATTTACTTGAGTGTTCATGCTTAAATGAATGTAACCATCATTCAAATCCAACATGCTTCCTGAGAATGTTCCATTTTCTTTCAATTTCTCCCATTCAGATGGCAGTAAAATTTTATAAACATATTTTACATCTTTAAGTTTGGCTACAGTAGACATTAGAATTCTCCAAAAACGGTAATCTGTTGGAATATATAGACTAAATACAAACATTACCATCATCAATAAGCTTTTGCTATTTGTCCTGCTAAAAAATATTGTATTACCAGATAATTCAATAAGATTTTGGCGTCATGCCGAGAATAGGATGGGGCTTTTTAAGGAGAGATGATGAAACTGTTATGAACTTCACGTTTTGGCGTATTGCCAATTAACTTCAAAGCATCATCTAATTCTTTTAGAGTTTCTAGTTTTAATTCTAGAAGATGTTCCCTAGGTTGAAAGGTGGTTCTAATTGGATAGTCTTGCCCTGGAGTCGAGCTCATTTCAATATGAGCCCCCATTACATAGCTCGTTTTTTGTAATTTCATAAATTCATATAGTCTGCTAATGCTATTTCCATAGACTGCCCAATCATTAATATATAGCCTTCCTGGATAAAGTGTATCACCTGTCAGTAATACACCAGTTTTTCGATCATAAAGTGCAATATGGGCCTCTTGGTGCCCAGGTATTGGTATAAGATCTAAAACCCGATCCCCAAGGTCAAAGTTAACGACCTGCTCTGGCCAGTTTGTGATATTAAAAAAATTTGAAAGTGCTGTGACATTTGCTGCCACCAGTTCTGTCTCGACTCGGTCTGCAAAAAGGCTATCACCAGCAATGTGGTCACCATGTCCATGGGAATGGGTTATCAATAAGCTAATATTCGCAATGTTATTATCTAACTTCCATTTATCAATAGTCGCATTGACAAGAGTTAGCAATTCCGAGTTTCTAAGGGCTCCTGTATCATGTAGGAGAACTTTTTCTTTACCAAAAATTAGATACATAAAAGGAGCTTCGAAATTTCTGCATTTATTTTGCCGAAGTATAAAGAAATTTGAGTTGTATTCGTGTACTTGAATTTCAGGATTTTGATCCGCAGAGCAAGGATCGGTCCCATGATTCCACTGTGTTGGAAGAACGCCCGGATCTAAAAATGAGCTTGGAGGTTCCACCTGCATTTCTTCTGAATTTTTATCGTCTTGCTTATTTTCTGGACTTGATTCTGTTTCATCAAGATCTTGGGGATCCACATTTTCTGTATTTTTTTGAGGATCTAATTTTTGATTAACTTCGTCTGTACTTTCTTCTGAATTTTCATTCCCCTCTAAATCTGAGTTCAATTTATCTGCATCTTCTTGATTTGTTTTGTCATCAACACTTGCATTACTGGATTTTTTTTCAATTACAGGTTCGCGTTTTACTCGTTCTCTAAGGTCTGTATCTGACTGAAATAAATTTCCGCATCCCAGAGACCAAAGTCCTAGAATACCTAGTAAGAAATAGATTTTAAAATTATTTGTCATTCAATATTCTCACTACTACACGGAGATCGAGAGCACCTTCTTAATTTATATCGGATTTCTATACAGAGAATATAAATAGATTAAGCAAGTTGCTGAAAAAACGTAAAAAAATAAGGTGTATTTGCCCAGTTTTTCACATTCTATACTAACCACCAAACACAATTGAATGGGTAGTTTCTCCATCTTTTTGATAGGAGCATTTTGATTACCATATAACTAATTAAATTTGAAATTTAATTAGTTCAGGCTGACTTATTGAAACTTGAATTCAATAAGAAAATGCAAAAATAATCTTGCCGTCCAGAATTCAAAACAAATTTGTGCTTGAAAAAAATATTTTCATCAAAATTCCCCTTCCTAAGATGTGTTTAAGAGCTAATAAGAGAAAAATCTTAA